>NZ_OSDX01000013.1:0-102145 GCF_900382755.1 Vibrio sp. Evd11 | reverse complement strand
ATAGCTAAAGCTGACCGACTAAAGTCGGTGGTTTTAACCTTTTAGGAGACTAATAAAGACGAGTTCAGTTTAAGTTGATTACTGTGAAGGTCGCTTTTTTAGAAAGCTACCTTCTGCAATTAGCCAATTAGCAGTTAGAAACTAGAAGCGATACGTTAGAAGCTTTGAATCGAACCCAATGAAACGCGAATGTTGATATTCAATGTTCGCGTCTTTTTATGCGTGTCATATTGGAATTTTATGGGTTGTTAGTTTGAAAATAGGTTGAGGGAATGGAAGATGGCAGGCTCTGAGAGGATTAATCGAACGTTAATTATTATTTAATAACAACATAATCACTAGCGTTTTTGTTTTATTTTGCAATTTGCAATTCCACTTTGCAAAATAAACAGCAATTCGTGTCTAATACGTGTCCAGATGCGTAGTAAATACGTAGATTAAAAGTTGGCACGCATACTGCATTAGTAATGGTGACCCTTCTTAAGCCGAGGGTCACCTAGCCAACTGACGTTGTTAGTGAACCCATATTGTTCACACAAAATATATGACCAATCACCTTTATTGTGATTGGTTTTTTTTTGCCTGAATTTTGAGTTCTATTGGTTATTTTTACTAAGCTCGTGAATCGAACATAGCAAACGAATTCACTATGTTTTTATTTGAGAGCGTGTTCTTATTTGAGAGCATATTGCAGCTTTGCTGCATTAGACTCGCTAAAAGGTCGCTAATCCCCACCACACTTTGAATAGCAGCTTGGTTGGCGTGGGCATTCTCCTCCTCTGGAGCAGATAAGCCTCGCCTCTGTTTCGATCCCGCGTTCAATCCAATTTATATTTAGAATCTTGGCTACTGTCGTGAGATCTTTCTTGATGTTACGCGGTATTGCTACCGAGCCACCATTGCTGACACATGAAGCCTTAAGCTGCTCTGCGATATCTCTTGAATTACCACCTTGAGCATCAATCGCCGGGTTTAAGTCTATACCAGCACACAACACACGATTGTTACCCGCAGGATCCGTCATATTGATGGACTCACAGCAGTAGATTCTTGGCTCATCGCCCACATTCAAAATAGATATTTGAGCTGAGCTACCTGCTCTAGGTTCAGATAATCGACGGAACACAGCCCAATGTTGACATGGGTCGGCGACCGTTCTCATATTCCCCCAAGGCAGTGGAATCCCGTTCCCGCGGTATACCGCCTTGAGTTTCCCCGGCCCATAAGCATCAAAGTAGTGCCAGTGAGGGTAGGGCGATACTACCGTCATTCGGCGCATCGCAACAGAGGGGGAAACCCCCGCTCTTTTATGAACGTCGATTTCATAACCAGTACGATCGAGCAGTTGTCTAAATGGAACTTTTGGACACAGCAATGCACCAGCAAAGAAGCTAGATTCGAAGTCTCGCCATGCCTGAAGAATGTCTTGAGAGTTCAGCTGAGAAGACCCCGATATTTGGTTATCGTCCCAAGTGTTGTTGTTCCCAACCGACAACACACTCTTAAGCCCTTCCTTGCTGTGCAAAATGCAATGGCCGATATAAACCGACAAATCGTATTTCAGTCGAGTCGGGTACTCTTTGAGGATTTCGTTCAAAAAAATCGTACCCGGAGGTTCGAAGAACGAAGTCACTAATTGCTTGGCATTGATTCCGAGCTCATCCACCACGTCTTGAGGCGTGCGTGTTACCCAGCGAATTTGAATACCTAAGTTTCTCGCGATGTCGATAAGGTCTTCGATGCCAAGGTTGAGGCGTTTTAAGCCAACTTCTTCTGCTGCTCGTTCTAGATCAGGGAAGTGGTTTTGATTGCTCTCTTGGTGAGCTCGAATCAAGAGGTGGGCAAATTGACGGCCAGAGATACCGGTTTGCGACAACATCTCTGGTATCGCAATTTGCAGGATGTCGTTAGAGAAAAGAAAGCTCGGCTCGAGTGCCATGCCACTTATCCCGCCACGATTCCCTTTGTCGGGTGCGATGGCTTGTTGTTCTGATTCATCGTCGAGGAACCACGTGGGGTTCTTCTGAAAGACCTGCGCAATGACTTCCAGCATATCGATGCTTGGCACACGCTTTCCACGTTCAATCATTGAAAGGTAAGAAACGGAAGGTGCGTACTCTGGGTTGATTCTAATACAACGCGCAGACAGATCTTCCATGGTTAAATGGTTACGCTTCCTAAGGTTACGGATCTTAGTACCTAGGAAATGTGACTGACGAACTAAACTTTTTGACAAGGCCATATTTGTAAAATTCACATTGTAAAATTTTTGTTGTGAAATTGTATGTAAAAAAGCGCTAATCTACAAACTAAGCAATTCACAAAATGACAAATTAGTTAAACGTTAGTTTGGAATAATTGCTCTAGGACACATTTTTGCTTTAAAAATCGGTGAATGTTCACCGGGTTAGTCAAGAGGGAAAGACTATGAATATGCTTACATTCGATAAAACAGAAATCCAAAAACAAACAAAACCATTTATCGCTGAAGCTGTCTTTGCCGTGGAGACTATCAGTGCCAAACAGCAAACTGAGAAGCAACTCAAAGCGAAGCAACTGCTAGACCGATTGTTTCCACTAGAGAACGGCTCACATCAAGATGTAACGAGCTACGTAGTTGATTACCGCCATATCATGGCTTATTTCAAAGATGGCCAACACAGTGGTCTAAAGCATCCTAAGCAGTTTGTAGCTTACATGGGTGAGAAGTGTGACCCAGACTCAATCTTGTTCCGAGATAGCAGTGGAAGCCATTTAGAAGTGATGTTCGGCTGTCACAAAGGGACAGGTTGCATTGAATTGGTCGATATCGACGATATTCAGTTAGAGTCGTGCACTACTTTTGGCCAGTCACCAATGGAAGCGGTACAAACGAATACTGAGCGTCAAGGAATCACGACAGCAATACGTCACTGGATCAGCCTAGTTCAAGGTGATGAGAAAGGTAAACCAAAAGCATGCAGCGAAGATAAAGAGTTCCGAGCTAAGAGCGGTGAGGATTACTGTCTTAACTATTGCTACGCCCTTTAATGTCACAGCTACACTTTTTTTACTTATGAAAAATGTAGAGCCAGAGTTAAACACTCTGATTGTATTTAGCATTAAACACTGACGACTATGCATAAACGACAAAGCCCCAATGATTAACCTACTGGTTATTGATTGGGGCTTTTTGCTTTCGATGTTAATTACGAGTCTATTTTTGTGCCTAGAACCTAGAACCTAGAACCTAGAACCTAGAACCTAGAGCTCAGGGCTCAGGGCTCAGTAAGTACGCCGTTTAACTGTAAATTTGTTTAGGTGATTGCAGACTACAGCGGCATCACTCTATTGCGACCGAGAGATTTTGCTTCGTAAAGTAGCTTATCAGCACGCTCGATCAGTGATTCCGCGGATTCACCAGGTTCAAGCTCTGCAACGCCAAACGATGCGGTGATGCTACCGACCTGTTCTCCACTGCGGCGATCTTTGATCGACAGTTTTTCCAGAGATCGTCTATTAGTATCAGCAAGTTGACGTGCAATGCGTAATGATTTGTTCGGTACAATGAGAGCGAACTCTTCGCCACCGAATCGGTAAGCGGAAATCCCTTCGCGACACATTTGCTTTAACTTACGAGCAATGCCCTTAAGAACCATATCGCCAAACAAGTGGCCATAGGTATCGTTGAAGTTTTTAAAATGGTCAATATCGAGAAGAATGAGGCATAACGACTGCTTAGCTTCGCACAACGTCTCTAAATCACGATCCAGAGAGCGTCGGTTATAAAGCGTGGTCGTGCTATCAAATAGCGCGTCTTTCTGTACTTCGACAAGTTGTGTCTTGAGTTTGCTGATTTCTGACGTTGCAGAGTTCAGTTGAGAGCTTAAGAACTGAGTCGAGTGTCGAATGTTGCGAGATTCTGAAACCAGCTGACGAACCAACGACATCACTTCATCGATAGACAAACTTTCATTGTCGACGCGAGATAAGTCTTCGAAGCTCTTATCGATCATCTCAGAGAAAGCTGAAGTGTCGGTGAGAGTATCGTTCATTGAGTTAGAAACCTCAGAAACTAACAGTTCTAGGTTTGCTCGTAAGTCATTGATATTCGTTTCAGATTTGCTTGCAACGTAGTTGTTGTAGAGCTGTTCACCTACCGCAGGAGGGCAGATACCGTAGTGCTCTAACACACCATCCATATCTTTGGTGAGCTGCGGGATAGCGTTGTCGACATAGGTGTACCAAAGTGCGTAATTTGCAGGTGTTGTCGACACTCTATTCTTCATCATAAGAGGCACCGCTTTTTTCAAATTAGCGGTGGATTTCTGAAATTCATCTTTGTTCATTATTTTTACTACAGATACCAAACCAACTAAAGCCACTTGTCGCTAGGTTAGCGGATTTTGTATGTATTTGCTTTAAAAATTATATAATTAATGGATAAGGGTTGGATAAATCAATCATTTTTATTATGGAGATCGATTGCATATCTATATCGAACATTAAATCGATTGTTCTTTGACCAAAGAGGAGAAGGTTAGATTTGGAGTTTCACTTAGTCGATTGATGAGGGTTTAGCATAAAGTTGGTAACTGCATAAGAAGAATCGCTATGTTTTTGATAGATTGATTGGCTGTCTTCTAGGTGCTTTAAGAGTCAGTAGAAGATGAGCTTTGATAGGTAAGTTGAGAGAGTAGGAGGAAAAGGATAGCTGGAAGTTTTGTTTCAGGCATAAAAAAGCGCCGATAAAAATCAGCGCTTTAAAATTCTTTTTAGCTAAAAGCTAATTATTGAGCAACAACGTTTGCTGCTTGTAGGCCTTTTTGACCGTTTTCAACTTCGAAAGAAACCTTTTGGCCTTCTTTCAGAGTTTTGAAACCTTCTGAAGCGATTGCACGGAAGTGTACGAATACGTCAGCACCGCCGTTGTCTTGAGAAATGAAACCGAAACCTTTCTCTTCGTTAAACCATTTTACAGTGCCAGTATTTGTGTTAGACATAATTTGTCCCTTATTCATAAATTTTCTAAATTGTTGATTGCATTACTGCAATGCGCTGATAATTGAATTATTTAATATTGCTAAGAAATAAGGAAAAACTACTTACAAAAACGGGTAACGATTTTACATGTCATTTTTTACTATTTATCTAACTTAAATAACTCCGGCTAACAGAGCGAGTGCATGTTAACACAGTCTTTCCGGTTGTACACTCATTGATTGAGAAATCAGCGAGTTTTTTTGTCATGTTGTGCTCGTTAACAAAACTACCCTTAATAGCTGATAGTTTTATAAAGTTACGCGCCATGACAAAGTAAAAAGGAAGCCTCTAGCTTCCTTTTCTTCATCAGTATAGACGATATTAACGCTTGAAGTTGATATCTTCCGTCTGATCTAAGTTAATTTTTGTTTTCGCAGGTTGCGTTTCAGCGATCACCTTGCCGTGTCGTACCGAGTATTGAACTGGCACTTGGCGACGTACTGCGTCAAAACCATTGTCTGCAGGCAGGATCAATAGGCTACCAGGCTTACCTTCTTCAATACCGTAGTTGTCTTGAATGTTCAGAGTACGAGCTGAGTTCTTGCTGATCAAATCAAGCGAGGTGTTGATTTGGTCGTAGCCCATAACTTGTGTTACGTGCAGCCCCATGTGCAGAACTTGCAGCATATTCGCTGTACCCAGTGGGTACCATGGGTCAAACACATCATCATGGCCGAAACACACGTTGATATTAGCCGCTAGCATCTCTTTAACACGAGTCACGCCACGACGCTTCGGGTAGTCATCGAAACGGCCTTGTAAGTGAATGTTTACTAACGGGTTCGCGACGAAGTTAATGCCCGACATTTTTAGCAAGCGGAATAGGCGAGATGCGTAAGCACCATTGTAAGAACCCATAGCTGTGGTATGGCTTGCCGTTACCTTTTCACCCATGTCGAATTTATGAGCAAGAGCCGCTAGTGTTTCAATGAAGCGAGATTGCTCGTCATCGATTTCATCACAGTGAACGTCGATCAGGCAGTCGTATTTGCGTGCAAGTTCAAACGCATAGTGCAGAGATTCAATGCCGTACTCACGAGTAAATTCGAAGTGAGGGATAGCACCAATAACGTCAGCACCGATCTTCACGGCTTCTTCAAGCAATTCTTTGCCGTTAGGGTATGAAAGAATGCCTTCTTGAGGGAATGCAACGATCTGGATGTCGACCCACTCTTTCATCTCTTCACGAACTTCAACCATTGCTCGTAACGCAACTAACGTTGGGTCAGATACATCAACGTGAGTACGCACGTGTTGAACACCGTTAGCAATCTGCCATTTCAGTGTTTGTTTCGCACGAGACTTTACGTCTTCAATTGATAACAATTCTTTACGCTCAGCCCAACGCTCAATACCTTCAAACAAAGTACCTGAGATGTTCCAGTTAGGTTCTCCAGCCGTTTGCGTAGTATCTAGGTGAATATGCGGTTCACAGAAAGGAGAAACTGCAATGCCACCTTCAGCATCAAGGATCTCACCTTGATGATTGATTGGCGCGTCATTATCGAGAATGCGAGAAAATTGACCATTTTCAATCAGGATTTGTTTCAAGCCATCTTGGTCTTGAAGCTTCGCGTTCTTGATTAATAAGGTTGTCATAGTGTGTCCTTAAGCGGCCTGAGATTTCAGAGCGTTTTTATTCAATAGAGGGTTAAGCACGAGGTAACTGATCGCACCACCAAACACGGCGTTCAAAGGAACGATGCCAGGAAGGAAGTGACCAGCGGCTACGCCTGTTGCTACGGCGATAATGCCAGCCCAGTTAACGGTTTGGAACTCTGCTTTTGCAAAATCTTTGTAACGTTTACGGTTCGCAAAGAAGTCGGCGATGATTACGCCGCCAATCGGTGGAATTGCCAGCGAAAGGAAGGTTAACCAGCCGACGAAGTTATTGTATAACCAAAGCGCGAAAATCGTACCTACGATGCCGTTAATGATAGACATTGTCGTACTTGAGCGACCAGTGATGTTGGATAAACCAAGACCTGACGCATAAAGTGCGTTTTCATTGGTTGTCCAGATGTTCAAGCCTAGAACGATGATGGCAGGAAGAAGTAGTCCTTGCGCAATCATCACATCTGAAATGTCAGAGAGACCCGTTGCTGCTGCACCGGCTGCGCCAAAGATAAACATCAGCGAGTTACCGATGAAGAACGCGACCATTGTAATTAATACTGCGCTCGCTGGCTTTTTACCAAAGCGAACGAAATCGGCAGTTAAAGTTCCTGCACTCACGAATGAACCGACAACCATTGCTAACGCCATTGAGAAGTCCATTGGTGTATCCGGCTCGATGAGTTGTAGCTGTTCTAGCCCGCCAACACTGTCTACCGCGGTCAGCACTGAGTAACCACCTAGAATGGCAATCGCAGGAACGGCAACTGCTGAGAGTACCATTAGCGCTTTAATACCGAAGTACACCGTACCTGTCATCAATAAGCCTGATACAACAATCAAGGTGTTGGTATCAATGCCCGTGGCTTTCTGTACCGGAATCGCAAACATGGCAACGCCCACACCAAACCAACCGACTTGTGTACCACCAAGTAGAGCAGAAGGAAGCCATGAGCCTTTAGTACCGAAAGAGAAACGAGCAAGGAGGTGAGTAGAGAGGCCAGTAGATGAGCCGATGTAGCCAAGAAAAGAAGTGTAAATACCAAGAATTAGGTTACCGATGAGAACGGCGAGGAAGAAATCGTTGAATGAAAGACCTGTCCCGAGTGAACCACCTGTCCACATACTTGCAGAGAAGAAAGTGAGTCCAAGCATTACCATGGTGAGTGAAGCAACTCCTTTCCTAGCCGATGTTGGAACCGGCCCAAGACTGTAGTTATTATCCGCAGCCATTTTTTACCTCCGCAATTGATCAAAATTAAAAATAACGGTCGCCGTATTGCAGGCAAACGAGCGCATTATGGTGATATAAATCACATAGTCAATGCTAGTTTTGTCAATAAGTCAGCTATTAAAGCAGCTTTGTTAAAAATAGATATTTAAAACATAAGGTTACTTTTTAAATTAATTTTTTAAAAATAATTAGAAAACGTTTTCTATGGCGTAGATGATGAGTCAGGATTGAACTTCACTATGAATGCTAGCGATTATAGCCGTGAATGGGTGTCTGTATATTGGATGGGCGATGTTTCTTAAATTGCAGGCAAAAAAATGGCCAATCGCAATATTCGCAATTGGCCTATATATATCGTGAACAAGAAAGGTTCACTAACAACGTCAGTTGGCTAGGTGACCCTCGGCTTAAGAAGGGTCAATATATACATTGCAGATAGCGTGCCAACTTTTAAACCTATGAATTGGGCTGTTTTACAGCAATTTGGTGCGTATTTGAATGGTGTTTTTGCATTATGAAAATGCATTTTGCGAATTGTTGATGCTCTGCAACCAATTTTACATTTTATCAGTAAGGGAATTTGAGTATTTTCAAGTGTGGTAAGTAGGCGATAAAGGCAAGAAGCCAGTTTGATACTCAAACCAAGACAGAGACTAAAGCCAACGCAAGTACTAAAAAAGCCCACATGACATGAGTCTATGTGGGCTTACTATTGTTCTAATCTATTGAAGTCGTGTTATATCGAATAGAAGAAGTACAGTTGTGACTTCATTCTGATAATGATTCCACGGATAACATCTAAGAATGCCATAAAGCTGATTGGCTTTTCGCCACTCACCCATGCCAGTCCAACAGAGCCTACAGGGATATCATAGCCTTCTGTTTCTTCGATCTTCAGTCTCACGAAGTGGTGTTTGTTTTGAAGATTCCGTCCGGTTGTGACTCGAACCTGTTCATCAATACCAAGTAAACTGGCTTGTGCTTCACCTGTCGCTTCAACAATACCTTCGACGGTTGCAGAGAAAACCTTTCCTGGATAAACCGGTGTTGCAAATTCAGCAGGCTGGCCCACTTTTACGTTACGAATCGCTTGGTGGTTAACCCGCATTAGCACGTACTTCTCTTCTGTATACATCTGGATACGAGGCATCATTGAGACTCGTTGCCCTTCACGAAGAATAAAGTTAGTCACAAAGCCATCTGTCGGGGCGGTGACTTTGGTGCTGTTAAGGTCCCATTGCGCTTGGGCTAAGGTTGCCTTTGCAGAGTCGACTTCAGTTTGCTTTTTACTGACGTTCGTTTCTGCTTTGTGGATGTTTAACTTCGCGTTCTCGGCGTCGACTTCTTTTTTACTCAGTTGAGATTCCAAAGTGGTGACGTTATGTGTTGCTAAGTCTACCTTGGCCGTTTGCTGGTCTATGTCGGTCTCAGTAATCGTATGTTCAACAACATTGTTTTGTCGCTGGTAACGAGAGAGTGTCTTCGATTGAAGGACTAAGTCTGTTTTCGCTGATTCAATTTGTGCGATAGACGCTTTGATGTCTTCAAGCGCAGACTGATGACTGACCTTTGCAATGCTGACTTCTTGTCGAGCGGTATCTAAAGCTACGTGAGCAGATTCAAGTTGAACGCTCGCTTTGTCTCTTGCGATGACATATTTGGTGTCATCAACCTCGTAGATCAACTCACCTTTCGTCACGTCTTGGTTTGGACTGATGTGAACCTTGGTGGTTTTGCCGCTGACCGATGTTGAGTCTGGACGCAACTGAATATGTGGAGACTGTACAACCGACCCGCCAGAAAGATCCATAGGGGTAAAGTTGACCAATCCAACCCAGACGAACAGTAACCAAGACGTGCCACCTAAGTAAGCAAACGCCTTAGTACCTTTGTTCCACGGCATGCCCACTAAGCGCAGCAAATAAATAAAGAGTGCCCATACAGCCAAACCTTCTAACATGCTGGGTTCTCCTTATTATCAACCGATTGAGTGCTGTTTACGTTGCCGACAGTATTCGCATTGTGATTACTCGTACTCTCTGTGCTGGTGTTGCTTGGTGCACGCCATGTATCTCTAAGGTTGATAATGGCTTTTTCCATATCAACAAACGACACGATTACTGCGAGTACCCATACCCAGTGCCATATGAAGCCAATCCACGTTAAAGCGGTGATTAAACCGAGCTGGTGGTGCTCTTTACTGTGAGCTTTATTGATTGGTAATTCATGAATACGCCAAAAACCGTAACAGGCGGCTGCGATTGTTGCGACCAACACAACGCCTGCTACAACGTGTAATGCAGTATCTGCGCCTGTTCCAACGAATGGGACACTTAGTAAACTCATTGATCAACCCTAAGTAAAATTTGAACGCCGAGTGTGATGGAATGCAAATTTACAGGTTGTAATTTCACAGATTACGTTAATAATCGACATTAAATGACGTGATTAGTATTTGGTGTGTAAGGAAAGACGCTCATATGAATAATTCTAACTTCCTGAGAGCATTAGGTATTTGGGGAATATACCAGTACGCGGTTGCTTATGATGGCGTTGATGCCGAACAATTGGGTATTCCAAACTCGGTATTTAAGAACCCGATGAACCTCATTCCTGTACGTGATGTAGACCGTTGGTTTGTGGGCCTTGAGCAACAAACCAACGATCCTGACATCATATTAAAGCTTGCTGACCGTGTAGAAATTGAAAAGCTTGGTCCACTATCGAATTGGATTTTCTCTGGTCACGATTTGGCCTCGACGATCCGTCGAGTGAACACCGGGCTACACTGCTTACAGTCTGGGGCTTACCTGTATGGGGCTCAAGTGGGGAACCTTATCAAGTGGTGTTATCACAACCCATCTTACTCCGAGGCGGGGAAGATTCATGACTCGGTTCGAGTCGCTATCTTTATGATGAAGATACTGCGTTGTTACCTTGGCGAGGACTTTAAGCCAGCAGCCGTGACAATTGCGGGGCGTCGAGAGAATGTTGCGCTATATCAGGAGTACTTTGGTTGCAATATCCAGTGGGATAAACCGAGAACCGAGGTGTGGTTACCAAGTAAATTAAGGCTCTCTACCAATCAATCTCCGTCCGTCAGTAAAATGAGCCTAGCCATGAATTTTCATGATTTGGACAACTATCTAAATATGCCTGATGCCGCCGATGACCATAAAGTCACCTATGAAATGATCAATTACAGCCGTCACTTTGGCTTGCCCACCTTAAGTAAGGTATCCAGCTTATTGGGGTTGTCTGAGCAGCAGTTTCAGCGTCGGTTACACGATCTCGGCGTTAACTTTTCAACTATCACTGGTTACGTGCTCAGCAATATCGCGGTTGAGTTGTTGAGATATTCATTGCCCATTGAAGAGGTGGCAAAACGTTTAGGTTACACCAACGTGGCGAGCTTTAATCGTATGTTCAAAAAGCATCGGGGTTTGACGCCCAAGCAATATACAGAGCGCTTTCAGTTGGATAGTTAGCTTCGTTATCAGTAATAAGCATCGTTAACCATAACCATGATTATTTAGCTGGAGTAGAGTTTGTACTGTTCGAACCTTTCTTTCTAAGCAGACGGGCAAAACAAACCATGCCCCACGTGCTTAAAATGAATGGTGCGGTAAGCGGAACGAGCTGTAATTTGTGAAAGCCTAAAGTGACCAAGCAGGTTAGAAGCATGGATAGAATAATCAGTGGCCAAGGGACGCGTTGATATAGCACAAGCGCTAAAGTCGCAAGCACAGCATTGTAACCATACAGGCCTTGTTTGATCAGTTCGTCAGAGACACCGATTAACTGGCTGAAAAAGGTGCCGACGGTCACCGCAAGTATTACCCATAGCGCATGCTTGATATTGTTGAACGCAATCGCAACCAAGATAACTAACCCCGATAACTCATTGTTGATGAAGCTGACTTGGCTGATGCTTTTTAACAACGTTATGGCCATGCTTGGTAGGTTCAACCAATCGTTGAATGTTAAAAACGCTGTCGACTGTAGCGTAGTGTTTGAGGGGGTGAAAAAAGGGAGGTTCAAGCCTGATTGAAGCATGTAGATAAACCAAGAGGTGACAATAAAGGCACTTGTGTAACCGCGATACTTCTTAAAGCTAAACACGATCTTGGCGATGGGTACGGTAATGAGCGAGCCGAGGGCTACCACTAAAATCAGCCACCCGTTTACTTCAAAAAAATTCCCGATGAACAAGCCAATCAGTGCGCCATTTAGCGCATACATGCCATTCTCAATATCATGAGACGGTTTATTGGTCAGTAAGGCATATCCGTAGCTGCAACTCGCACCGAATAAGGTAAGAAAAGCCAGTGACAGTGACTCAATTGAAATGGCGAGCAATAGCAGAAAGGACGTCATGACAGATGACGTGAAATAGACTTGCCCAATACCATTGAGCAAGCCTTGAAGTGGGAGAGTTTCCTTATTTTTCTGCATTGTCTGATTAACTATTTAGTTATGTTAAAAATTTGATAAACCAGATTGTATACAATTATCCTTTGCTGACCACCTTGTAGTGCTAATTCTGATACCAACGTTCGCCGTAGGCTGCTTGATAATCAGGCTTATCGATAACGCCTTCTTGTTCAGGCACCGTTTCTAATGGCCCTACGATCGTTCGATAAGGTAATACGCCAGCCCATACTGGGATATCCATATCGGTTTTATCATCATTCACACCATGTTTACCAATCTTCACGGAGGCTTCCGTTAAAGGTATCGCCAAGAGCTCGGTTGCGGTGAGCTCTTTCTCATTACTGAGCCTAACTTCATCGGTTCTACCCGGCGCGATTTGTTCAATGAAGATATTCAACAAGCGATCTTTTTCTTGGTTGTCATCGATGACTGAAAATGACCCCAACACAACAGCAGAACGATAATGCGCACTGTGATGAAATGCCGAACGAGCTAACACCCAACCATCGAACAAAGTGAACGTTAAACAGGTTGGCTCTCCTTTTTTTAAGCCTTTCAACAAGCGGCTGTTTTTAGCGCCATGAATGTAGACCATATCATCCACTCGCCACGCAAGCATCGGGATAACCATTGGCCCTTGTTCGCCCTGCAATGCAATGTGTGCGATTAAGCTCTCATCTATGATTTGATGAAGTTTCTCTTGTTCAAATACGGCTTTGTGAGCCCCTTTTTTAATCGTGGTTCTTTTCGTGTTAGATAACATAATCGCTCCTTAATCATTGCCTTTTGATTAATGTAGCGATTAACTGGTCTCTTAAATAGAGCCACTTTTAAACACTATTTGGATCCAGTTATGCAGCCTATTGATGTCGGTGACCTACAGTTAGACGAGCAACATGACACACGTCAAACCGCCTTGTTTCATGCGATCAGAGAAAAGATTGTTCAAGATTTATGGAGTAAGGGCAGTAAGTTACCCTCAACGCGCAAGTTGGCCGTAGAACTGTCGGTAAGTCGAAATACGGTGATTTATGCGTACGAACAACTGGTTAATGAAGGTTATATCGAGAGTAAGCAAGGCTCAGGTTTTTATGTCTCGGTTGAACAACCAGAACACTTTCTAAGTTTGTCTCAACCGAAGTGTGTTCAGGATGCGAAGATTCAACAAACCGTCAGTAAACCGAGTGCAAACATAGCGAAACCTAACGACATTAACCGTAGCTTTGCCCCCGGAGTTCCTGACTTAGATGCGTTTCCTTTTGCGAAATGGCAGAGACTGCTGCAACGTCACTCTACACGTCAGAACATTGCGGGCAATCAAGAGGTTCAGGGAAGCTTGGGCTTGAGGGAAGCATTGAGCGGGTATCTTGCGAGTAGTCGCTCGGTTCACTGCAGTGCCGATAGAATCATCATCACCGCAGGTGCGCAGCAAGCCATCTCAATTGGTTTGATGGCGACGTTAGCGATGGGGGACAAAATCCTTGTGGAAGAGCCCGGCTATCGACAAGTGCATAAAATCATCGATCTGTTGAGGCTAGAGTTAGACGGTGTGAGTGTGCGTGAAAAGGTTGGATTAGATATCAAAAAAGTGTTGTCCAGTAATGCTAAGGCTCTGTACGTCACCCCAAGCAATCAATACCCAATGGGGACAACACTCAATACTGAGCAACGACTTAAACTGATCGATTGGGCCAATCAACATCAGTCGTGGATTATTGAAGATGACTACGACAGTGAGTTTCAGTTTGCTCATCGCCCTTATACCAGCATGCAAGGGTTAGCGGGTAAGTTAGGGTTCGATGATCGCATCATCTATGTCGGTTCCCTTAGTAAGGTGATGTTCAATGGCCTTCGACTAGGTTATTTGGTGGTGCCAGAAAGTCTGGTGGCGAAGTGTCTTGAGATTAAAGATGCGCTCACTGGAGACACGGCCTCACATACACAAGCAGCGCTGGCGGACTTTGTACGTGAAGGCGATTTATTGCGCCATATTAGAAAGATGCGTCGTTCATACAAACTCAAGCATGAAGTGATGATAGAAGCGATTAAAAGTGAGTTTCATGGCGATCTTGAAGTGATCAGTCAGGCTGCAGGGCTACATGTGACAGTGAAGTGGTATCAAGGGATATCTGAACATGAGTGGAGCCGTAGAGCAGAGCTTGAAAATATCATCATTCGTCCTTTTGACTTTTATGAATATGGCTCAAGTGATGCTCGTGATTGGAGTGGTGCAGTTCTGGGGTTTGGAAATATCCGACTGGCTGACATAAAGCCGAAGATCAAACAGATCGCTCGGCTTTTTTATCAATAATATTTATGGGCTGGCTTACAACTTGTCGATAGAGACGGTGGGTTTACCCAACCATTTGCGCCAAGGGAGTGACAATGTCACAAAAATAGTCACAGCATAGAGCATCGACCAGCTTAAACAGATAAACACCAAGGTACAGATCACCAGCGAGAGCATGGCTGTGTATTTCGATGCGCCAGTCAGTAATCGGCAGGCCGCTAACATCGCAAGCAGATAAACTAGAACAAAAATACCATTGGCGAGTTTAAGAAAGAATTCGAGATCCAAATTAGACAGCTCGCCGATTACACACGAAATAAGCGCAATAAAGCCAATTGCTAAGGTTGGATAAAGTGGTACGCCACGGCTGTTGAGCTGCGCCATTTTACTGGTCGGAGTGTGTTGGCGAGCTTGAGCCCAAATCATGCGAGACAAGCTTTGGGTGTAAAGGTTTAGGCTAGCAAAACAAGCAAAGAAGCCAAGTACACTGATAACGGCTTTAAAGCCATTGCCAAACAATTGCTCTGTCACCCATGGGATAGAGGCAGCATCAAATTCTGGTGAACCATAAGCGCCTAACTTGATAATAACCACTGAACAAGCCCAGTACACCAAGCCTGCGACGAAACACCCGGCAATGATGGCGATGGGGAAGTCACGCTGTGGATTCTTAAATTCCTCTCCCATGTGAGCAAAGGCTTCGATTCCTACAAAGCACCAAAACATAACCGCCAGTGCAGCACCAATAGACCACATTGAATCGGATGTCATAGTCGGAACTGCGATGTCAGCAGCAGTGATGTCGGCTTTCCAGACAAAAGCGCTGACTAAAGCAAAAATCGATAAGGCAATTACGGTTTGCAAGCGGCCTGAAGATTTACTGCCCATCAAATTGACGGCAATAAGCAAAGCGACGGTAAAGGATTGAGCACCTAATGGTGTGGCGAGTGGTGCTGGTAACAGTTGTTGCGCAAAGCCTCCTGCCAATGCAATCGCCGCCGGAATACCGACAGGAATAACACTCACAAACAACCAAGCTACACTGGTTTCTAATCGCTCGCTGAATGCTTGGCGCACAAAATAGGCCGTGCCTCCTGCATTGGGGTAGCGTTTCCCTAATGCTGCGAAGGTTAGTGCAATCGGGCAAATAGCGATAAACAGGATTAACCATGCTAGTAGCGATAACTGCCCTGCAATGCCTGCCGCGATAGCTGGGATCATAAACAATCCTGTGCCAAGCAAGGTCGTAGAGAGTTGTCCAATTCCTGAAATAAGCGTGATTTCTTGTTTGAGTTGCGTCATTCGCTGTCCTTGCTATTGGCTTTGATATCGGTTTTATGGTGCAGTCTTGTGAGGCTGAGATTGAAAGCATACATTGTCGACATCAATAATACAGCTAGCGAAACGTCTTAAGACACCGTCAATTTAACGGTATTAATTTGATTAAGCGTGAAAGTGTCGGCTGTCATAATGGCTGTTATAAGTAAGAAAGTTGTGTCAAATTAGGTGTTATAAATAGAACAATAAATGGAAAGAATCAGAAGTATGGATAAATTTGATCGCCAAATTTTAGATATTCTAAAAATTAACGCTCGATGCTCAGTGAGCGATATCGCCAGAGACGTCAGCCTGTCTCGCTCTGCAGTGAACGCCAGAATCAAGAAGCTGGAAAACGATAAGATCATTACAGGATATTGTGCACAGGTGACCGAGCCTGATTTACCGAAGAACGTTGGCGCTTATATCTCTTTGAAGTTTGACATGTCGAGCAGCAATCATAATTGTGAGTCTTACGCTAAAAATATCTACGCCATTGATGGTGTGCAGTGGTGCCACTCTATTAGTGGTGAGACCGACATGATGCTTTATGTTGAAGTTGAAAGCATGGAGCGTTTGAACCAAATTCGCGACCAGCTGCAAGGCTATCCTGAACTTCGACATCTTATGACTCATACTGTCTTAACGGAATTCTTCAACAAGCAAACTTCGTCTTTTAATATGTCTTGAGTGAGTGCCGTTTACCTTCACCGTGTCGTCATTTGTCCGTACTTACTCAACTTATTGTTACTCACTCTATTCTTATTCACTCTAAGGTTGCTGATGTTAGGTAATATCAATTTAAATTTACTGCGGTCGCTGCATGTGCTTCTTGAAGAGTGCCATGTCAGTCGAGCTGCTCAGCGTCTGCACATCACGCAGTCGGCGGTGAGCCGTCAACTGGCTCAGCTTAGAGAGCTATGTGGTGATCCTCTTCTGGTTCGTGATGGGAACAAACTGGTTCCAACCAACCGTGCTTTGTTGCTTAAAGGCAAGCTCGATGACTTGCTGGGCGAGTTTGACCACCTATTAGATGATAAGCCATTTGATCCACAAGATTGGCAAGGTGAATTGGTGTTGGCTTCGAGTGATTATGTTGCCCAGTATATCTTGCCCATTATTGTGTCTGAGGTGTCGAAGGACGCGCCCCACATCAACTTGGCTTATCGTTTATGGCAACCTAACTTCCTTGAAACGCTCAATGAATCAGGTATTCACTTGGCGTCGAGTATGTTTCCCAAAAAACCGGATCATGTCTCAAGTATCAAGCTCGGAGAGGATAAGTCCGTGTGTTTGATGAGAGCCTCTCATCCGTTGGCTAAGCAATCAGCCATAAGCTCGGAAGACATCGTGAGTTACTCACATATCAAAGTCACGGGTGGGGGAGATAAAGACAGTTATTCGGATATTGCGTTAAAGAAACAGGGACACAAACGCAGAATCGTATTGAAGGTGCCGTTCTTTTCATCGGCGGGAAACGTGTTAATGCAAGACGACTACTTGATGATTGTGCCGGAGCATATTGCTTACAACTTGGGTCGACATCTCGATGTCGCTTACTTTTCGCTGCCGTTTGAGACAGAAATGCATACCTATTGGCTGATGTGGCATCCTAAGTACGACAACGACTCTGCCCATAAATGGGCTCGAGAGAAAGCGTTTAAAGCCATCCAAAAGTCGAGTTACAATATAAGTATGATTTCAAATCATACCAGTGATGATAATCTTTGATTTCAAATAATACCTACTGCGGCTTATTGTAAGCGCCAAGTATTGAGTATTAATTGTAGAGTGTTCAGCTGGAACGCTTTGTTTTACTAGGAATGGAATGATGACAGTAACAATTTGGTTTTCTTTATTAGCGATTTGCTTGTTGGGTGCAATGTCTCCGGGCCCAAGCTTGGCGATGATCGCTAAGCACAGTTTGGCTGGTGGCCGTATGAACGGACTTATCGCAGCTTGGTCACACGCTGCGGGCATAGGTATTTACGCGTTCGCAACCATTGTCGGTTTAGCCGTTGTGCTTGAGCAATCACCAATGTTGTTCAAAGGGATCAGTTTAGCGGGTGCAGCGTATCTGCTCTATCTCGGTGTAAACGCGTTACGTTCGAAAGGTGGTGTCGCCGCGAAATTGGAAGCGGGTGAACAGATGAGCTACATGCAGTCTGCTCGCGAAGCTTTCTTGATCTCAATCTTGAGCCCTAAGATCGCTCTGTTTTTTATCGCTCTATTTAGCCAATTTGTGGCGTTAGGTAACGAACTGAGCAATCAAGTGATTATTGTCTCAACGCCACTGATTGTTGATGGCCTTTGGTATACCTTTATTACTTTGGTGCTCTCTAGCCCGTTGATCGTAGAGCGCATTCGAGCAAAAGCACAGTTGATCGATCGATTGTCTGGCGTGGTTTTAATCCTCCTTGCCGTTCGTGTGGTGTGGACGATATAGCGATAGTCCATATACTGGCAAGAAACGATATCCATTAAAAAGGCTCACTAGACGTTATCTAGTGAGCCTTTTTGACCTCTATGGATTGGCTTCGACAGACTTGAGCTTGTTAGCCTTCCGAATTCAGCACTGCATCGAGTTTTTCCATGGAATCTGAAAAGTACGGATTGTAGGTCAAGCGCGCATGGTTTTTACCTTCTTCACGATATCCCCACGCTGAGTACCACACTTCACTTGTCGCGTTGCACTGTGCTTCAAAACCTTCCTCTTGACCATTGGAGCAGATTTTCTCGCTACCATTGATCCCGTAGTAAGGATTGCTTGGCGAGAACAGTAAGCCCATATGAGAACCGTTCGAAATACGTTGCTCTGGGATCTTCATGCTGTATTGAACAGCGCGAGGATCGTCAAGTGTGGTTTCCCCTTGCCAAATCAACACGTTATTTGGGTTTGGCATAGACTCTGTAAATACTTGTTGAACGAAGCGGGTATCAATCACACTGTCGCCTTCACTCATCATAATAAACACTGGCTTATCAAAGTGTTTATCTTGTAAGTCTTCACGAACCACTTCTGATGTCTCATAGTAAACCGAGGCACCATTCATTGGCAGTGAGTTGTAACGTAATACATTGTCTTCAGGATCTTGATCCGCCCACGTAACAAAGTAGCTTGCTAGCCCTGCATATTGAACCGCAGACGAACTCGGTTGGAACGCAGGAGAAAACAACAGTAACCCAGAGATCTTAGGATCGTTCATTGCCTGTGAAGTCACGAGGTTCGCACCTGTTGAATAACCGCCAAGCCACACAGAATCATACTCTTGCTCAAGTAACTGAGTATGATGAGCCACCACGCCTTGCCAATCTTCTAAGTTTGGCTGCATTAAGTCGCCAACACGACTGCCGTGGCCCGGTAGCAATACCGTTCTCACTAGGTAGCCTTGTTCTGCTAAGTGCGTTGCGATGTCTTTAAACGAGTAGGGGGAATCACCTAACCCATGAACCAATAAAACTGCCTTACCGTTAGGTGTCGCAGGTTTGTATTCGGTGGGTGAATTGAGTCGAATCTCTAGCTGCTTGTCTTTGGTCATGAATACACGGTTTTTCAATAACCAATCTTGAGTTTCATTGACGTAGGCATCAAAGCTGTCTTGCTGATATTCAGGCAAGTTTGGAGATGTTTCGTAAGCAGGTATCGATGTCTCGTTGGAACAACCAACGAGACTTAAAGTCGTTAAGGCGAGCAGCGTTAGAATAGTATTTCTATGCATTTTTTGATGTTGTCTCTGTTGTTCTTTTACTATGTCTGAAACTGAAGTTTAGATTACTTTCTGCTTGAAAGGTCTTCGTATTCACCTTCAATAACACCGGCATCACTGGTAGATGATTGACGTGTGTTCATGTGAGCTGCGAAACCCTGTTTTTTCATTTGATTCTGAATGCGCTTGCCAGTGATTAAAGCTGCAATAGCTAAAGGAATAGCAAGAATCAAGCTCGTGAATAACGCCAAAAGGCCAGTAAACAATGCAACAATCGTAACTAATATATTTTTCATATTCATTCCTCTCTTTCTATGTTGTTACTTTATCGCTTCTATTCTGAACGAAACATGAACACCGGAAAATATTCTTCAAGAGTCACTATGACACAGGTGTGTATGGTTTTCGGGTTTATATGTAGTCATATTCACGCACTAAAAATATGGAATTCACTTAAGTTTATAAAAATCAATAACTTAAAAGTTGGCACGCTTGATGCTCTATAGGGTTTGGAATAAGTCACTGTAAGCAAAGCACTTACAGCTAATGAAAAATTACTGGAGCCCCTTTATGTTCTGTATTCAATGTGAACAAACAATTCAAACCCCAACCGTAAAAGGCTGTTCTTTCGCACAAGGCATGTGTGGAAAAACTTCGGAAGTATCCGACCTTCAAGACGTGTTGGTGCATTCTCTTCAAGGTGTTTCTTTTTGGGCAAGCCTAGGTCGCGCTTGCGATGTTATTGATACAGAAGTTGATGAGTGGGCACCAAAAGCGTTCTTCGCAACACTGACTAACGTTAACTTCGACCCTGCTCGTATTATCGAATTCGCACAACAGTCTCATGAATTCAAGCAGCGTTTAGAGCAAAAAGTTCGCGTAGCAGCAACATTGATTGGTTTTGAAATTCCAGAGCTTTCTGCAGCAGCACAGTTCGATCTTCCAACAGATTCTTCAGAGCTATTGGCACTTGCGCCTCAAGCTGCTGTAAACCGTGGTCACGACTCTCAACACGAAGATGTGATTGGTCTTCGTCTTCTTTGCCTATACGGCTTAAAAGGTGCGGCAGCCTACATGGAGCACGCTCGTGTACTTGGTCAGACTGACAATGCTATTTTCGCTGAATATCATGAAATCATGGCGTTCCTAGGTACAGATCCATCCGATCTAAAACAGTTACTTGATACATCAATGCAGATTGGCTTGATGAACTACAAAGTAATGGAAATGCTAGACAAAGGCGAGACAGATATCTTCGGTCACCCGCAACCAACAACCGTGAATGTGAAGACTAAAAAAGGTCACTGTATTCTTGTTTCTGGTCACGACTTGCATGATCTAGAAAAGATCCTTCAACAAACCGAAGGCAAGGGCATCAATGTTTACACTAACGGTGAGATGCTACCAGCACACGGTTACCCAGAACTGAACAAGTACCCACACCTTGCGGGTAACTACGGCAGCGCTTGGCAGAACCAGCAAAAAGAATTCGCTAACTTCCCTGGCGCAATTGTAATGACGTCTAACTGCCTGCTTAACCCTGATGTAGGTTCTTACGCAGACCGTCTATTTACGCGTAGTATCGTGGGCTGGCCGGGTGTTGATCACCTTGAAGGCGACGATTTCAGCGCAGTAATTGATTGTGCACTAGCGCAAGAAGGTTTCAAACACGACGAGATCGAGCAAATGATCACTGTCGGTTTTGGTCGTAACGCACTGATGGAAGCGGCACCAGCGGTTGTTGAGCAAGTGAAAGAAGGCAACATCAAGCACTTCTTCCTAGTGGGTGGTTGTGACGGCGACAAATCTGAACGTAGCTACTACACAGACTTCACAGCTCAAGCGCCAGAAGATTCAGTAATCCTGACATTGGCATGTGGTAAATTCCGTTTCAACAAAAACCAATTCGGCGACATTAACGGTATCCCACGTCTGTTAGATGTTGGCCAATGTAACGATGCTTACTCTGCGATTCAGCTTGCTATCGCACTGTCTCAAGAGTTTGATTGTGGTATCAACGAACTTCCGTTAACGCTGGTTCTATCTTGGTTCGAGCAAAAAGCGATCGTTATCTTGCTTACTCTGTTCGCTCTAGGTGTGAAAGGTATCTACACAGGCCCTACAGCACCTGCGTTCCTAACTGAAAACCTACTTAAGATTATGCAAGACGAGTTCGATATGCGTTCTATTTCAACGCCAGAACAAGATCTTAAAACAATCTTAGCGGCTTAATTTAAGCCAACCTGAAGCCTCGTTGTTGTGACGTTTTTAATAAAACAAACAGCTGCGGGGCTTTTTAGATTTAAATCTTTAGTCATTTAATCATCAGTAAGGTGCGTGAACTATGTATGCATGGTCGGATAGCGATTCAATCAATTTAGTGTGTTTAAAGAAATGGCACGAGACACCAGATACGGTCAGTTTTGAGCTTGGCAGTATTCCACAAGACTTACATTTCAATTTTAAGCCAGGGCAATTCATTACTCTGGGTTTAGATATGCCGACGAAAACCGATTATCGCGCCTATTCTGTGGCTTCTTGTCCTGAAGATAATCGCCTGAAGCTCACGGTGAAACGTGTGGAAGGTGGCTTGGTTTCGAACTTTATTGTTGATGAGCTTGATGAAGGTGATGAGGTTTCAGTATTGAAGCCTGCTGGCGCGTTTAACTGTATTGATTGCATGCCAACAGCAACGAAAAAAGTGACGCTAGTGAGTGCAGGTTGCGGTATTACACCCGTGATGGCAATGGCAAAATACTGGCTGGCTCAAGGCAGTGATATTGAGATCGACTTCGTCCACATGGCACGCAATAAGCGTGAGACCATTTACTTTCAAGAACTGCATCAATTAGATGAGGCGAACAGCAACTTCAATCTTAAATTGCTGCTAAAAGACAGTGAAGGAACATTAGCTCCTCAAGGTCGATTAGATAAGAATTGGTTAGTAAAACTAAGCCCAGATATTTTAGACCGAACTGTTTATCTGTGCGGCCCAGTTGGCTTTATGCAAAACATAGAAAGTTACCTGAAAGAACTAGAATTCAACATGGAAAATTTCTATCAAGAAAGTTTCACGCCAGCGAACCCAAACACGGATTCACTAACCAATAGCAATACAGCTTCAGAAGAGTCACAAGCGGAAGCGTCTGTAGATTCAAATGGTGCCGTTAAGGTGTTTGTTCCTGCATTTGGCGCAGAAGTAGAAGCGGAAGCGGGTACACCACTGGCTGATTCATTAGAGAAAGCTGGTGTTCCGATTATTATTGCCTGTCGCAGTGGGATTTGTGGTTCTTGCAAGTGCAAAGTAACCAAAGGTTCAGTGGAATCAAGCAGCCAAGAAACATTGACGCCAGAACAGATTGAGCAAGGTTATGTCCTTGCGTGTTCGAGTACGATTCAGTCAGATGTTGAGGTTGAGCTGTAGCAGATGTGAAGTCGAGCTTTGTTAGAACGGTAAAAACAAAGTTGGCGTAATAGAGACCAAAATTAAAGTAACAGATGTAAAAAGGCCACTTAGATCAGATAGAGAGAGCAGATCTAAGTGGCAACCTTCCTGTTTATACGGGGGAGTAAAACAAGAAGGGTTGCGAAGCCCATAATAGACTTCGCAGATATAATTATTATGTTGTGGAGCCGTTTGCGCTGAGTTAGTTACAAGATCGAAGTCGTTTAAACTTCAGGGTATGTCTTGTAACGAACACCCATCATCTGTTCCATACAGTGAACAACTTGGCAGCTGTAGCCAAACTCGTTGTCGTACCAAATGTAAAGAACAGCGCGGTTGTCTTGCGCGATAGTTGCAACACCGTCAACCACACCTGGGTGGCGAGAACCAACCAAATCGGTAGATACAATCTCGGTTGAGTCGGTGTAATCAATCTGTGCAGATAAAGTTGAAGATAGCGCCATTTCACGCAGGTATTCGTTCAACTCTTCTTTGTTTGTGCCTTTCTCAAGGTTTAGGTTTGCTACTGCCATTGAAACGTTTGGCGTAGGTACGCGAATCGCATTACCTGTTAGCTTACCTTCCATTTCTGGCATCGCTTTTGATACCGCTTTAGCAGCGCCAGTCGATGTCAGTACCATATTCAATGAAGCAGCACGACCACGACGATCACCTGAGTGGAAGTTATCGATTAGGTTTTGGTCATTGGTAAATGAGTGAACCGTTTCGATGTGACCTGATAGGACACCAAACTTGTCGTGAACCGCTTTTAATACTGGCGTAATCGCGTTGGTTGTACAGCTTGCAGCAGAGATGATCGTGTCTTCTGGTTGAATGTCATTTTGGTTTACACCAAATACAACGTTCTTGATTTCACCTTTGCCTGGCGCAGTCAGTAGAACCTTCTTCGCACCATTACACGCAACGTGTTGGCTTAGGCCTTCAGCGTCACGCCACACACCTGTGTTATCAACCACAAGTGCATTCTCGATACCGTAAGATGTGTAATCCACTTCTGCTGGCTTGTTTGCGTAGATAACTTGGATGAAGTTACCGTTAACGATGATCGCTTTACGTTCTTGGTCTACAACGATGCTGCCGTTGAATTGGCCATGAACAGAGTCACGACGTAGCAAGCTTGCACGTTTTTCTAAGTCACCATCTTTGCCGCCACGAACAACAATTGCACGTAAACGCAGTGGGTAACCTGGGCCACTTTTCTCGATCAATAGACGAGTGAGCAAGCGGCCAATACGACCAAAACCGTACAAGACAACATCGCGAGGTTCTGTCATCGCATCGCCTTCAAGCGATTCTAAAAGTGCAGTTTGTAGGAAATCATCCAACCCGTGTGTGTCTTCGCGATCTTGCCAGAATGTATGAGCAAGGCGGCCAACATCGATACGACATGGAGATAAATCCATAGAGAGAAGGTGTTGAATGATTGGTTGAGTCTGTTCTGCGGTAAGCGGAGAACCTGTGTAACGTTTTGCGATGCGGTGAGCTTTGATGATGTCGATAGTTGTTGCGTTAACCAATGTTTTACCGAAGAGGATAACTTCAACGCCTTTTTGGCGGTACAACTGACCTAAAGTAGGAGCGATTGATTCAGCAATAGTTTGACTAGTTTGCCAGTCTAGGAGGTGCTTTTCGGGACTCATCTTTACTCGGGACCTTTCACGTTAATTTCTGCAATCATAGCGAATGTAGGGTAGCCATGAGTGCATGGGGGAATTGAGCTATCTAAGCTTTTGTGGTCTTTAACGCCACTTAAAATGCGCTTGATATGCCTTGTGTGCAACTTGTAATTTTTATGTGGCAGGATTGTAAGGTACGACGGGTTATTCTGCTAGGAAAAATAAATGCAGATAAATTGTCTGTAAATTGGCTTTAACTTAGTCATAAATTAAGGTTTTAGCACTCATAAAGGCTATTGACTTTAACAATCTGTAGCACTTAATTTTCGCCAAAAAATACTCAAATCAAAATATGATATGTAATAAAGGTCATAGTGATCATTAAAGATGTGATCATTAACTCAAGTTACACGTAAATGGTAAACAACAGATAAGCAAACCGACCGTTTTTCCTGTTCGACCTTGGCATAAGCTTAGGTAGAGAGCGAAAAGTGCATGGCGCAAACGATTAGATCTCACAATTTTCATCTAATTGTCGACTTTGTTAATGTCTAGAGTTGTTACTCTCTGCCTTGTGGGACCGATAGGCTTTCTTTTTCACTTGTTATGCGAATGATAATAACTAGATAAATCTAGCTTCACTTAACTTGTTTGTACCTCTCTTGAGTAGACCTCATGGGTTTACACCTCACTGACTCAAATAAATACCTCCCACTCTTTAAGCACCGAAAGTGATGCCAGTTGATATAAATGTCTATTCTGGGCTCAGAGTATCGTCAGTTCATATCCAATTTGATCAATAACCTCTGTTAATGTCCTATCCTTAACGTGGGCTAGGTAAAATTACTGTCGGGAAGGGAGTCGTTATAAAAATGATAAACATGTCAATTAGATGGCGTCTTATTTTTCTTTCCACGGTTTCTGTATTCATTATGTTTGGGTTTACAGTCAATGAAGTGCTAAAGAACGATAAGAAGATGAACTACCTTGAAACAACGCGTATTAAGGTCGAAGCGCTTCAATCTTTCAATACTATTTCAAGTAATGCCTATCGATGGTTGGTTCTGTCTAATGACTCTCCTGAGAAAGGTCAGCTGCTATTAAAGTTGCAATCAGAACTGGATAGACTCACTCAGTATGAGATAAGACTTCAACAGTTCGATACTAACTGGAGTGTAGAACCACAGTTGGTCGAACTTAAAAAAGTTTTGATGAGCCTTGCTCAAGTGACAGAAAGCACCGACAACACACAGCTCACAGAACGCGCCTTCGATTTGCTAAAAGCCGCGTTGATGGAGCTGTCGGAATATCAAATGATCTTGGTAGATCAAGATATCGGCCAAGCAGAGGCGATGTTTGTCCATCTGACTAATTACGTGTTCTGGACTCAGAGAGAGGCGTGGTTAAGCTACAGTTTGTATCGCTCTCCAGAATTGAAAAACCAATATCTACTGAGTTATGTTGGTGCTTTGGAAAGACAACAACAGTTATTAGACACGTTTTTTCGTTCGGGCACTCGCTCTTCAAATATTAGACAACTGTTAAACACTGTCGCCAAAGATAAACTTCAAGACAACTTCACATCACGAATCCTCAAAGGGGACTTCTCGTCACCCGAAATCTATGACCATTTGAAAGGTTTAGAGCTGAAAAAAAGGGCTATTTCACAAGCGATTGGTGCTTACACTAAGCAATTGCAATCAGATCTGACAAAGAACATCGCATTGCAAAAACGGCAGACCTTGGTCATGACGCTGCTGATTTTGGTTGCTTCAGGTGTTTTGCTTTGGCTCGGTATCGCTACTTCTCTGCGTTTGAATCGTAACTTATCGCTGATTCTAAAAGGGGTGTCGGAGTGCGCAGATAGCTATGGCAAGCCTAAGATGATTCACACTCAAGGGAACGACGAGCTTTCTGAATTCACTGAAACGCTAAACCGTGTGATGGAGCGTAATTATCATCACAACCAAGAGTTGATTGAAGCAAAAGAAGATGCGGTTTCAGCAAACAAAGCCAAAAGTGCCTTTCTAGCAAACATGTCTCATGAAATACGCACGCCGCTCAATGGAATTATTGGTATGGCGGAGATTTTATCTCAGAGCCAACTGAGCGCTAATCAACAAGAAGTGCTTGGGGATATCGAATCGTCTTCCCATTCCTTGCTGGTTCTACTCAATGACATTCTCGATCTTTCAAAAATTGAGTCGGGTAACTTGATGTTGTCGCCGCATAACGCCGACTTGAGAGAGGCCGTCTATGACTCTGTGAGTGTGATTTTGTCGAAAGCGATGAGTAAAGATATTGAACTCGACATTAATATTGACCCACAAACGCCACCACAACTCTTCTTTGATGAGTATCGTGTTAGGCAGGTGCTCACCAACTTACTATCGAATGCGATTAAGTTTACGTCTAAAGGATCAATCACCACAGATATTGCCTATACGCCCATGTCGCTAGGTCGAGGAAAGCTTGATTGCACCGTGACTGACACCGGTATCGGTATCGAGCCAGAGAAACTAGAGTCGATTTTCGAACCTTTCACGCAAGAAGATGGAAGTATTACTCGACAGTTTGGAGGCACAGGATTAGGGCTAGCGATTTGTCGACAGCTTGTTGATTTGATGGGAGGGTATATTACCGCGCGCTCAGTGAAAGGAGGAGGCTCTACATTCACCTTTTGTTTGTACGTAGACACGGTCGAGGCTCACGCTCAAACGTTCGATAACCTAAGCCGTGCGACAATTATTTCTAATTCTTTCAATTACCTCGATCAATTGGTCAAAGAGTGCGAGCGCTTAAATGTTCGACCTAATGTTGTGTCATCCATTTCGGATCTTGGTGAGAGCCTGAAAGAAAGTGACTTGGTACTTTATTGTCACACGCTGCATCACTCTACGAGGAAAGATCTTGAGGCGTTAAAGGCGTTGTATCCGCTGACTCGCGTTATTGTGTGCCAGCATCACCTATTTAAAACCAATCTAATCACAGAAACGGTTCACTCGACCCATACATTACCATTTTTGGGTAGACGCTTCTTAAACAGCCTACGATCGCTTGATGCCGGTGAAGTACAATCACCGACGGTGGAAGTAAAAGATGAAGAAGTTCGTTCTCTGAATCGACGTATTCTGATTGTTGAAGACAACCTGATGAATCAAAAGATAGCGAGCTTCTTTCTTGAGAAAGCTGGCTATGAATATCTGATTGCCAGCAATGGTCAAGAAGCGGTTGATGTGATTACTCAAGGCGCTCAGTTTGATGCGATTCTAATGGACTGTATGATGCCTGTCATGGATGGCATTACCGCGACTAGAGCGATCCGAGATTGGGAAACAGAACAGGGCGTTACGCTATTACCGATCATTGCCCTTACAGCCAGCGTGTTGGACGAGGACATTAAAGATTGCTTTGAAGCCGGTATGAATGCTTACTTACCTAAACCTTATAAATCCCACCAACTTTATGACCTTTTTAGCAGCTTAGATATCGTTTAAGCCAACGAACACCTCTTTGATGAAGACGTTGAGCATACTTCAATGATCCGAGGTGCGTGGAATGAAAATGGTGCTGTTATTAATGGTTGTTCTATTCCTATCTTACTTCTAGCCCTAGATTATATTGAGCAAGGCAGCGACCGACATAACTAATCTTTAGCAAGGCAGCCACCAATATCGTACTGATGTGCGCAACGACTTGAATTGGCAGTGAGAAATGGTCTGCCATAGGATAAGCCACTATGATGCTAAGAAGCATAAGCAGAGCCGTTATTGCTAAACTGAAGTTTGAAACAGAAAGTAGAGTTTGAAAGCGTTGAGTCATCGTCTTCATGTGAATTCCTAATTGCTATTAATAATGATGATACTTATCAATAGCAATTAGTGTTCCATTTTTATTTGTTGATTTAAATCAATTGATTATGGTTTTATATTTATGTTAGTGTCAAATTGACATTGCTATTATTGTTGTCTTTATGACTCTAATGTGTGTATTTACCATTGTCTGAATCCACAAGTATCAATATGGAATCGAACTCCAGAATATAAACCCAGTCCAACGTTATTCTTTTGCCCAAATTCAGCATGAATTTTTTTAAGCTTCACGTGGAGATCTTCGCGAGTAATATCATTCGCGGGCACTAAGTCTAAGGCACAAAATTCCAAGTGTTTACTTCGTAGCGCACCACCCGCTTGTTGGTTATAGATATCGGTTCGCTCCCCCGACACAGGGATAACAACCCCGATTTCTGGTTCAATATATTGTTGGATGTATTTGAGGGTGTTAATCATGTTGGGAACGTGCTTTTTATTGGGAAGGGTAAACAGCGTGGTGTTGCTCATCGCCCAATCGGTTCCTTGCAACAGAACTAAGTGCAGAGGCATGCTTTGTGTGATGCCGTTGTCTTTGAATTGTTGTCTGACTGCTTTGACTTGGTCCTGTGCATGATTAAGAAGCATCCAGCCTCGGAATGCTGATCTCGTGGGAACTTTGTAACCATGAACATCGACCACCAGATCGTCATAAGTGATTTCTTGTTCTTCGGTATAAAGCTTCTCAAATTCTTCAGGGTAGGGTTGTGCCGTTGATAGCGCTAAGGTAATCAGAATACTCGCGTACATAAGGTCACTCCATTGCTTAGGTTCACTCAGCTACTTATATTCACTCAGTTATTTACGTTCGCTTAAGTATAGACGGTAGTATTTGGGTATAAAAAAACCCACTACAAAGAGTGGGTTATTAGGGCGTATTGATTTTTCGAGCTAGTTTTTGCAGCGAGTTGCTGGGTATTTATACAAGGCAGAGGCGTCGATGTGTAGCTAGCCTACATGAGAAGCCGATAACGTAGTAGAAATGACCAGCAAACGCTGCCCGAAGGGTTCGGCTAAAAGCGCTTTACTCTTTGTTGAGGGAGATTTGCTTAGAATGACTAGGCTACTTCCCCCTCGCCGCGATTAAAACGCTTTTATCTCGAACAAAACTTAACCTCGAAAGGTCAATACGCCCTAACATTGTTGCAAGTAAATTCGCTAGGGTTAGATTACTTCTTACCTTGGATTTGCTTGTCTTCTTCTGTTAGTTCACGAATACGGCGGCTGATGTCGCGACGAGCTTTTGAGATCTCAGCGCTTTTGATGATGTGATCATCAACGCGGTCTTCGTAGTCAGCTTTCATGTTTTTGATAATGCCTAGGATCTCGTCATGAGTCATTTCTGGCTTGACGTAGTCAAGTAGGTTATCAAGAAGGTCGACACGCTTACGGTTGTCACGAACTTTCTTTTCGTTGTCTAAAAGTTCACGCTTAAGTTTGTTCTTACGTCGTGCTTGGTTAACAATTTCAAATACGCTGCTCATAGATTCCTTTTCCTAATCGTCAAATACGTTGTCTGGTTCTGATTAAAGCACATCAGTTGGTGTTGTAACAGTCTTTAGATCAAAGCAAAAGTAAGGTTGTATAATTATTCGACACTCTCGCTCAAGTGCGATTGTTTTTATCTAAGAGTTCAAGTTAGTATCCAGTATAGATACTTCATTGATACGAAATGTGAAATGAATCAACAACAATTAGAAACAGACGATCTGGTAGAGGGTGTTACCGAATCTTCAGCAGAACAAAGCAAGCTTCGAGAGGCGTATGTCAAAGAGCGTACTTATCTGGAAGTCGTGGAAATAGAGCTGAACCGTTCTAAAATCATAATGATTGATGAACAAGGCCGAAAGAAAAGAGTACCTATTTTGTCTGAGCACTAGTCATCATTGGCTGCATTCTTCAGTGTTGAGACGGAGTAATCAAAATAATAAAAAGGAAAAATGATGAACACAGTACTTTCCCCAATTGAAGCGAGAATTATCGGTTGTTTGATCGAGAAAGAAGTTACCACTCCTGATCATTACCCGTTAACGTTGAACAGCTTAACCACGGCATGTAACCAAAAGAGTAACCGTGAGCCTGTGCTCTCTCTTTCTGAGTCTGAAGTATTAGATGCTGTTGATGGATTGATAGCGCGTCGTCTTGTCAGTGATGAAAGCAGCTTCAATAGTCGAGTGAATAAGTATCAGCACCGTTTCTGTAATACTGAATTTGGTGATTTGCAATTTACTGAGCAAGAGCGTGCGATAATCTGCTGTATGCTTCTTCGTGGCGCACAAACGCCTGGTGAATTGCGCACAAGAACAGGTCGTCTTGCAAATTTCAGCGATGTTAAGGAAGTGGAAGCTACGCTAGACAAATTAGCCGTAAGAGAAGCGGGTGCTTTAGTGGTGAAGCTGCCACGTGAAGCGGGTAAACGTGAATCGCGTTACCAACATTTATTGAGTGGTGAAGTGGATGTTGAGTCATTTGCAACTGCGTCTGTAGGTGCTTCTCAACCAACTGCGAATAGCGGAAGACTTGAAGAGTTGGAAACCGAAGTCGCGAGCCTAAAGGCAGAAGTTGCTGAGCTTAAAGAAATGGTTGAATCACTACTTTAGATGTCTACCTTAGATAAAAATGCGGGTTGGGTGGTGTACTTGATCCGCAATCGTCACAACGCTCTTTATTGCGGTGTAACGAATAATTTAGAACGCCGATTTGAACAACATCAAACCGGTAAAGGTGCAAAAGCCCTTAAAGGCAAAGGCCCACTTGAGCTAGTTTGGAGTTTTGATGTTGGGTCAAAAAGTGAGGCATTGAAAACCGAATACGCGATCAAACAATTACCTAAGCTTCGCAAAGAAAAATTGGTATCACTCAAACTAATTATTGAGTGGCAAGAAGACCAAATTCAATATATCGAAGTCTCATAATTCATAGCTAAAATATTCGTTATTAATTGAATCTTAATAATGCAATTCTCTCTATGTAAATAACTTAAATTACTGAATATAAAGAGTAATTTAATCTTGCTTGATCGGCTCGATCTCATCATAGAGCTCACTCATTACAGTCTCATTTCCAAATTGACATATAGCACATTTAGAATGTCGTTCTAATTAGTGTTAGACGCTATCATTTATCATCGTTGTCCTACATAATATCTTGTAGCCATACAAAGATATGGTGTCATGCTAGGTTAAAAAGTGAGCCAAAGTAGCTCATATGAAACGAGAAAAATATGAAACGTTTACTGATGTTGTTGGGACTTGCCGTATTTTCTGCACCCGCTCTCTCCCATGGTACCCATGTCCTCAATGGTTATTGGGAATACCAAGATTACCTTTCTAAATTTCCAGAGCAAAAAGCACTGACCGATAAAATGATAGAGGCTGTGCAAAACCACCCCGTTCCCTTAAGAAAAATTCAATACGAACCCATCACAATCTCAGTGGTGTATCCAGGACAACAGATCTCAGACTATTGGGTTCGCAATATCGAAGCTTTCGAAAAAAGGCTCGATAAGCTGAGAATTAACTATCGGATAAATCAGGTATTTACGCGAGTTAACGCGGATATCACCCAGCAAAGTATTTCGCTACAAGAAGCCATTGAAAACAAAACGGACTACTTAATTTTCACTCTTGACACCACTCGTCACCGTAAATTTATTGAACACGTTTTGACGTCAACGGATACTAAGCTGATTCTCCAAAATATTACTACCCCAGTTCGATCATGGGCTGACAGACAGCCATTCATGTATGTGGGTTTCGACCATGCGACAGGCAGCTTGAAGCTGGCCGAGTACTTTAAAAGTAACAGTAAATCAGACAGCCAATATTCGGTTTTGTATCGTTCAGAAGGCTATATCAGTGATGCTCGTGGAGACACTTTTATCCATGACGTGAACACCGATACTAACTTTGCACTCAAGTCCTCTTTTTACACTAAATCGGATAAAGAAAGCGGTTATCAAGCGGCGAAAATCAGCATAGCGAAAGATAAAGACCTAGACTTTATTTATGCATGTGCAACTGATGTGGCATTGGGGGCCGCAGATGCCATTCGAGAATCAGGTAGAGATATTCTTCTTAATGGTTGGGGAGGCGGTTCTGCCGAGCTTGAAGCCATCGAAAGAGGTGATTTAGACGTGACTGTGATGCGGATGAATGACGACACCGGTATTGCCATGGCAGAAGCTATTAAATGGGATCTGACGGGTTTAGCAGTACCGACCGTGTATTCTGGCGATTTTGAATTAGTCACCAAAGAAGATTCTCCCGAACGAATTTCTGAACTCAAGCAGCGAGCATTTAGGTACTCAGGTCAATAATGAAAAAAAGCTACGCCAGTACACCTAGGAACACCTTAGCCAAACTGATTACCCGTATCATTATTTTAGTGATAGGGGTTATGGCACTTGGCGTGCTTATTCATAATTATGAAACCAGCAGTAGCATTGTAAAGCAAGAGACGAATCGGACGGTTCAGCAGACATCTAGCTTGATACAGAACATGTTTGATTACCGCTTGTCGGTATTACAAATTCACCAAGACAGCAGCTCGCACAGTGCGGTATTAAGAGAATACTTTAATAGCAATGATGATGAAGAAGCACTGAGTTACTTTTTCTTTGGTGTTGACCAGCGAGAACCAGATCATGCACCGGACTTGCGTTTCGTTTCTACTCATGACGGTGTCGTTTGGGATGATGGCAATGGTCGATTTTACGGTTTGGCTCACTCCAACTTGGAAAACATTTCTGGTGAAGTCGCATTCAGCAGTAACTGGCATTTTTTAAAGCTGGTGACGGAGATTGGAGATCGCCATTTATTGGCTCGACGTACGCCGATTGTTGACAATGAAACTGGAGAGGTGCTTGGCCAGTTGTACATCGCCATTGTCTTGGATAATAACTTCTCTCTTGCTGAATCTATTCAACAGGGCAGTAACTGCGAAAACATTGTTATAGAGGCTCACGGTACGCCAGTGACTTCTACATTCAGTGGGGATGAAAGTTATACGATAACGGATATCCTCAACTACAAACAACATGATCAACTCCCCAGTCATTTTGTGACTATCGCGACGATTAAGATCAATGCGGTCGATACACCACTCATTATCCGCGCGGTTCAAAAGAACACCAACTTTATTGCGTTAGAAGAAAACTATGAACGCGCGATCATTGTTGTGATTGTCGTGATCATACTCATGTCCTTCTTTGCTAAAGCTTGGATACAGAGAAAGGTCGCGGCTGAACTCGATAAGTTAATGGACTTTACTCGCTCTGCGAGTGGCGATAATGAAGACTACAACAAGTTTGATGGTTCTAATATCTTCGAATTTCATCATATTGGATGCACGTTAGAAGATACTTTTGAACGATTGTCTGAACAAAATCAAAAATTCCAAGACCTGTTTAACTTTGCTCATTCACCGATATTGGTTTGGTCTGACAAAGGCGACTTGATCCAGATGAACCCGGCTGCACGTATGGCGCTGTATGATGAAGATGATAGCTATGGTGTGATAGCTCAGGAGTTTGAACAACGAATGCTGCCTAACATTCAAATGGTGGTTCAAGGATCAAAGCTCACGGGTATCAATGTGCCGATCGGAGAGAAGGTATTTCGATGGAATATGTCTGCAATCCGAGTAGAACACGGAATTACAGGGGTGGTGGTACAAGGTCAAGATATTACGAAGCTCATTGAAGCTGAACGACAGGCCGATCGCGCTCGTGAAGAAGCTGAGCATCTTGCTAACGTTCGTGCCGACTTCTTAGCAAAGATGAGCCATGAGATTCGGACTCCGCTAAACGGCATTCTCGGCGTTTCTCAGCTGCTTAAACGTTCGATTCAGAGCGAAGATAACCGAGAGCAGGTTGATGTACTTTGCAACAGTGCCGAACATCTACTCGCGGTACTTAACGATATTTTGGACTTCTCTAAAATTGAGCAGGGACAGTTTAACATTCAGAAGAAAGATTTTCGTTTAGTCGAGCTTATCAATACGCTCGACAGTATCTATCGTCCGCTGTGTAAAGATAAATCGGTCGACTTTAGCATCGTGAACAATCTAGTTAATGATATTGAACTCTATACCGACCAAGTTCGATTGAACCAGATAATGTTTAACCTACTGAGTAATGCCCTTAAGTTTACTCATCAAGGCAGCATCTCAGTAAGTTTCGAATTGGAGAGTATCTTTAATTCAGACAATGCTGGTTTGATCATTCGAGTTCAAGATACCGGAATCGGCATTGATGAGAGCAAGATAGACGCCGTGTTTGAACCTTTCGTGCAAGAAGAAGAAACCACAACTCGCGAGTATGGCGGAACCGGTTTAGGACTTACCATCGTGAAGAACCTAGTCGATATGCTGGAAGGTGATATCCAAGTGCGCAGCGCTAAAGGAGAAGGATCTGAGTTTGTTATCGAGATCCCTGTAGAGCTATCTTCACAACCATTATTAGGATCGCCTCTGCAACCTCAGATTGACCCTCAAGCGCTGTTTAGTCATTCCCTTAAAGTATTGCTGGTGGAAGACAACCACACGAATGCGTTTATCGCGCAAGCTTTCTGTAAGAAGTATGGGATGGTTGTGGTTTGGGCTAAAGATGGCTTAGAAGCGATAGAATTGGCGAAAGCCGAGGCGTTTGATCTTATTCTGATGGATAACCAGCTTCCGAATTTAGGCGGCGTAGAAACGACTCTGCAATTAAGAAGTGAAATTGGAATATCAACACCGATCTATGCCTGTACAGCCGATGCACAACAGTCGACGCGAGACAACTTTATGGCGGCTGGAGCCAACTATGTGATAGTTAAGCCGATCAAAGAGGAATCGTTGCACCAAGCTTTTGTGCATTTCAAAAACGTATACTCAGGCGACATGGAGCAACCGAGCTAACAGAGCGTTCTTGTCTTTATAGAGAACCAGCTGTAAAGGCTTGCTCCAACAGCAACGTTTTCAATTCGTCGTTCATCTCTATATGTTCAGGGAACTGTACCCCCAACAACCAACCTTGGCCTTGTCTTTTTTTACTCACAACCTTGTAGACAAGTTCGCTATCTAAATACTCAGTCAGCATCGAGTTGACCTTAATCTTCCAGCCGATATCGATATCCGATTGCTGGGTAATATAGATGCCGCAACCTGATGCAGAAAAGTCCACCAAGGTTGCATCCAATGACAAGGTGTCAAAAGTGACTTCACACTCGAGACGTACTTTGTACCTTTCGTGCTAGCGAATAGGTTTTGTCGCAAAGCTAGAGGGTGGGCGAAGAAATATGAGATGTGCAGGCGAGGTGATATGAGACAGTACATTGGTCTTAAACGCAACAATGTGACCAAGTTCTGTATCGGTAATCGCTCGAATAATGATGTCGACATTACTAAGCTTTCTTAGCGTCAGTGCTTCTGTTGCTTTTTGTGAAAGCTCCAGAATCAAGTACTGATCTTGTTTGTGTCCGATATACAGTGTGCTTATCTGAATTGAGTCATCTGGGCCAAATTCCAACACACCTGCTGTTCTTGTACCGGGTTTTAGGTATCTGAACAGTTCTAAGTTTTTATCTTTATGCATATTCTTCAATGAACAATGTTAATCACCTGTTCAAATAATATAACGTCCTGATAAATGTATGTCATTAGTTTCATTTAAGTAATTGTAAAAGTTGGGTCAAAAAGTGAATGGCTTTCCAATATTAAAACTCAGCTTACTCTTATCTCAAAACACGATACACTGCTGTCGTTAATTATGTACTGATGGAGAAATATTAAATGGAACTGGAAACTTTACTAAACACGCTGATTCAAGCCCCAGAAAGCATTCAATTTGAAGATACAATGCAGGTGATTGAGGCGAACTATGACTTTTCTGAGAGTGAATTTCGTAATGGTGATGTAGTGAATGCCGCGGGACAGAACAATGGTTCGTGTAAGATTTTTGCTTTTGGTTTGGCTCAAGAGCTTTCTCCCGAGCAAACACTGGCTTGTTTTGGGCAGTTTTATCGCAATGATGTATTAGGCTTTCCCGAGAATACCGACCATCAAAATATTCGTAACTTTATGGTTCATGGTTGGAGTGGTGTACAGTTTTCTCAGCCGGCGCTGATTGCAAAAGCGAAGTAAACACTGACCAGGCTAACATACGTATTCTGAAGCACTAGCACTCGGAATCATTACTATTTGAAGCGAGAAAGTGACATCTCGCTTCTTTTGATGTTTTAGATGTTAGACAGATTTACTCATTACTGAATAGGTAATGCAGACAAGCACTTGCGACACATGCAAACCTCGCCTGTAGGGATACTGCTTGTATCGCGTTTTTCTAGCTCAAAGCACCAACAGGTTTCTTTACCCGCGCTGATATCACACTGAGCTGGTGCATTACATTGTGGACACTGGTGAGTTGAACTCGCACCGCTAAGGCTATCCATTACTGAATCTCTTTCGCTTTCAGATAAGCCTTTCCAACCTATAATTTCATCCATTGTTCTGTGGCAGCCGCTGCATATGCCACCATTATTTTTACAAGCCGCTAAGCAAGGTGTTTTCATCTATCTGACCCGTCATTCATTTGTGCTGAAATGTAGCACATTTGTTTCTTCTTGAAGAGCCGTTAGGCTAAGAAATTACTCAGTTAAATTTAGAAATGACCTCGTAATTTTTAGGCTTTTCATGTAGCATCTCGCCCCTTTTGTTGAGTGGGGGATATTATGTTTATTGGATTTGATTATGGAACAGCTAACTGTTCCGTTGCAGCTATGGTTAATGGAGAACCTAGCTTGTTACCGCTAGAAGGTAAGAGTCATTATATTCCCTCAACCGTGTTTGCACCGACTAGAGAAAGCGTTTCTGAGCATCTATTTCGCCACTTAAACATCAAGCCCAGTGATGCTATCGGTGAACAGGTGTTGCGTCGCGCGATTGCATTGAACCGTGAAGAGAGTATCGACTTGGTGCCGGAAGACATGGCATTTGGTCAGGCAGCGTTGAACCTCTATTTAGAAGACCCTCGTGACGTTTATTACGTTAAGTCTCCGAAGTCTTTCCTTGGTGCTAGCGGCTTACATGATGTTCAGGTGAGCTTTTTCGAAGATTTAGTGTGTGCCATGATGGCGAATATTAAAAATCAGGCTGAGCTGACGACTCAAGATCAGATCAAACAAGCCGTTATCGGCCGGCCAATCAACTTCCACGGTCGTGGGGGGGAAGAAGCAAACAAACAAGCTGAACATATCTTGTCTCGCGCAGCTAAGCGTGCGGGCTTTCAAGATATCGCGTTTCAGTTTGAACCCGTTGCTGCGGGACTTGACTATGAAAGTACACTGACTCAAGACCAAACCGTCTTAGTTGTCGATATTGGTGGTGGTACGACGGATTGTTCATTACTTGAAATGGGACCGACTTGGTCGGGTAAATCAGATCGAACTCAGAGTCTGTTGGCACACAGTGGCCAGCGAGTCGGTGGTAACGACCTCGATATCTATCTTGCTTTCAAACAATTGATGTCACCTTTTGGTATCGGCAGTAAAGGGACTTCAGGTATCGATATGCCGTTGACCCAGTTTTGGAATCCGATCGCAATCAATAACGTTGAAGCTCAGAAAAACTTCTATTCTCGAGAAAACCTTGCGGCTTTGAAGCTACTTCGTAAAGAAGCGGCAGAGCCACAAAAGTTGGATCGCTTGATGAAGGTTTATCACGACACGTTAGGCTATAGCATTGTGCGCAGAGCGGAAGAAGCTAAGATTGCGTTGGCGGAGTGTGCTCAGTATCGAGCTGCGATTAATGTCGCTTCTGAGTTAGTAGAAGTCGACATCTCAGTTGAGCAGATGGTGGATGCTATCGAAACTCCGAAATCAAAAATGATTGAGTTGGTGAAAGAAGCAATCCAACAAGGCCAGAAAAAGCCTGATGTCATCTATATGACAGGTGGTTCAGCTCGTTCGCCAATACTGCGCGAAGCCGTACAACAAGCGGTGCCGAATGTTCCAATCGTAAGTGGAAACTATTTTGGTTCGGTAACGGCAGGTTTGGCGCGTTGGGCAGAGGTTTTTTTTAAATAAATCCGTTCAATAAAACAACAAGTTAAGTGATTCATTAGGGTAATTGGTCTTTGGCTAATTACCCTTTTTTGTATCCAGCATTTGTCTGGGTACTTAAAGGTCTACTTTACATTCGAAGTAGGGGGGTTATTTCACGCCTTTAAAGATTTCCAGTGGATTCTGAATGTTACAGGATGTTTCATTTCCCACTGCGGCTTATTTGATGGTCTGATGAGTCTATTTTTAATTTGACTTTTAATGCTCTTATTATGATTTTAAAAACAAAAAATCATTATGTTAGATATAAATAAAACACAAGAGTTTACTGTCCTCTTTGTTTTAAGTGATTGTTTTATATTGTAATTTTGTTTTTTTATAGTATTGTTTTTTTATTTTATATATTTTAATGCAACTTTTTCGACATTCATCGATTAGTGTTTTCCTACTTGTTAAATGCAGGTAACAACTTCTCCGTAAGCACGAGGTTGTTAGTGAATAACTCACCCAGTTACATAATGGATATGACAATGAATAAGAAACTTTTAGCGCTAGCAATTTCTGGTGCAGTATTTGGTACACAGGCAGTTGCAGTAGAACTTTACAACGAAGACGGCACAACATTCTCTGTTGGCGGTCACGTTTCAGTTGCAGTTGGTGATGTAAACAGTGGCGACCGTCTTAATGAAGATGATATCGGTGTAGAGTCAGTTTCTCCACGTATCAACTTCGGTGCAACTCATGAACTAGGCAACGGCTTTACCGCTGATGCTAAAGGTGAATGGGCGCTAAACATGCTTGACGGTGGTGATGAGTCATTTACAACACGTCTTGGTTACGTTGGTCTAACTCACGACGACTACGGTCGTGCTGCAGTAGGTACTCAATGGGCACCTTACTACAATGTTGCTGGCGTAGCAGATATGCCAATCGCATTCGCGAACGACTTCATCTACGAAGATCACGGTAATCTAGGTACTGGTCGTGGCGAAGAAATGGTGAGTTACGGCAACGCTATCGACTTCGGCAACGCTGGTTCTCTAAGCGCAGCTGTTGCATGGCAAGGTCGTAAGGCTGATAAAGACAATGGCAACGATTATGGAAATCGTGGGCAGATCGCTTTGAACTATGCAATTGCTGATTTCACTGCAAACTACGCGTACAACACAGGTGACGTAGATTACGCTCTTGCAGGTTCACAAACTGCTGATTCTCACGTATTAAGTGCAACTTACGGTTCATACGGTGCTGAAGGTCTTTACCTTGCTGGTGTATACGCAATGAACAACTACATGAACTCTGCGACTGTAGGTAGCTTCACTGGTATATTAAAAGAGTCTGTAGCCGTTGAACTATTAGCGTCTTACGCTCTATCTAACAGCCTTAACCTAAGTGTTAACTACGAAGCAGTAGAAGACGACAAGAACAGCGAAACTGTATACAGCACAACAGCTCTACAAGCTGAATATAACTTCACGTCTCAGTTCGTAGGTTTTGCTGGTTACCAATTCGATCTTCAAGGTTCAGGCCTTTACAAGAAAGATGCTGACGACCAATGGTTAATGGGTGCTCGTTACTACCTATAAGTCGCAGACTGATTTAGCATAGTGTTTACTCCTTAAACTTACCTTTTAGGATACTGTCCTAGGCACCATGCTAAGCCCTCTCTGATCTTTCGATTGGAGAGGGCATTTTTCGTTCTGTTCTACGTAAAATACAATCAATACAATCCTGTGATTAGAACTTTCAATTTATTGAGTTGTTCGAAACTAGTGGTTTTTCCCTTCAAGTGTTAGATGCTCATTGGCATCGATAACCGTCTAAAATTAGCCAAATCAACAAATTGAGCTCAAGATCAGAAATTTGAACTTCGCTACCATCTTGTCAAAGATTCTGTCTTTGTGATGCGTTAAACTCTGAACTCCTTAAAATAGTTCAGGGACAAACTATGAGCAGCGTTGTAGATCAGGAACAATTGATGAATTCGAAACGAACCGCAACACCAACCAAGGTGCTGTGTGTAGGGCGTAACTATGTCGATCATATTGAAGAACTCAACAATGCTATCCCTGATGCTATGGTTGTTTTCAACAAACCGAGTACGAGCGTCACCTCCTCTCTAAGCTCCTTCCACCAAGAAGCTCTGCATTACGAAGCCGAAATCTGTTTCATTGTTGAAAACGGTGAATACTCCGCAGTAGGGTTAGGTTTAGACCTGACTAAGCGTGAACTGCAAAGTGCTTTGAAAGCCAAAGGTTTACCTTGGGAGAGAGCCAAAGCCTTCGACGGTTCGGCTGTTCTAAGTCGTTTTGTTCCCACCACTAACTTGGATCTCTCGGATTTAAATCTAGAGCTATTTATCAACTGTGTCCGTGTGCAAAAAGGGCATGTTGAAAATATGCTTTACGCTCCTCAAACTATCCTCGAAGAGTTATCTTCTTACACTACGCTGCTAGACGGTGATGTAGTGATGACGGGCACTCCTAAGGGCGTTGGTGAAGTTCATCGAGGTGATATATTCCTTGGTCGCCTAAAGTGCGGTGAAGTTACATTGATTGAAATTGAGTGGGTAGCGAGCTAATTAGCCTAATTTCCAAAGTTAATAAATTGGCTTTATTGTTGATTGGTGGTGTTTAATTCGAAATAAATCACTCATGACAACTGATTACATCTGGAAGGGTGTCGGTAATTGATATAAAATCCGCCTCCGTTTTTATCAATACTGAAACCCATGATCGATTTAGCAATATTACCTGTCTACCTTACTGCCGTTGTTGCACTTCTTCTTTTACCTGGCCCAGATATGCTGCTTATTGCCAGCTCTAGCATGAGTTATGGCCGAAAAGTCGGTGTGTTTGCAAGTCTAGGCAATGCAACCTCAGGGATTATTCTGACGGTATTGGCAGCTATGGGCGTGTCAGCGTTGATCGCCATGAGTCCTATTGCCTTAAAAGCCTTGAACTTGTTGGGTGGTGCTTATCTGTTAAAGATGGGTTGGGATTGCCTGCGAACTGAGCAGGGGAATGCGCCTGAACTCAGTGATAACTCCGCTGCGAAAACCTACTACCAAAGAGCATTGATTAGTAACTTACTTAACCCTAAGGCTCTGATTTTCTTTGTGATGTTCTTACCTCAGTTTGTGTCTACCAATATTGAAGCCACTTCAGGTGAGCAGATGTTGATGCTGGGCTTGCTATTGAATGTTCTTGGTTTGACATTCAATTTCTTGTTGGTTGCTTTAGTGGGTACGGTTGGTAAATCTCTTGTGGAAAACGCAAAGTTTCGTACGTATCAACAAAAGGTGATGGGCGCTGTATTCATCGTTTTAGCTATTTGGATGCTGTCTTCTTTTATCGGCTAGTTGCATTGTAAATAAAACGAAAAATGGACGCTAATGAGCGTCCATTTTTGTTTTGATGGTTGGTATGTTTCACCGGCGACTTTATCTCATCAGATATAAGCTTCACACTGAACTGAACTGAACTGTACGCTTAAGCACTGAGTTCTTGCTGGTGTTGTTCAATCAAGTTATTTGTATACTCTTCTCCACGTTGACGAGCTTCATCGTACGTTTCTGAACCCTCAAACTTTGTCACCGTCTCATAATAGACTTTTACTTTTGGTTCTGTACCAGAAGGTCGAACGATAATTCGAGAACCATCCTGCAAGTGATAAATCAATACGTCACTTGTTGGTAAGTTAATGGTTTCAGTATCGCCACCAACGATGTATCGCAGAGAAGATTGCAGATCTTCAATTACCGAGATAGTTACGCCACCAATGGTTTTAGGTTGTGCCGATCTAAGTTTTGAACCTATCGACGGTGAATCCGGATCAAGAGCGATACTGCGTTGAGCATTGGTATGGACACCATGTTCCAACGAAATTTGAGCCAGAAGATCCCAAACGGTTCGACCTTGAGACTTTAATTCTTCAACCAGTTGAGCAAATACTACCAGCGCAGAAAGTCCGTCTTTGTCGCGAACTTGAGTACCAATCGTGTAGCCCAGCGCTTCTTCATAGGCAAACAAGAATTCATTATCCTTATCTTCCAGTTGCATCCCAATATTCGCTAACCATTTAAAGCCAGTCAGTGTTTGGAAGTAGGTAGCACCATGAGAGTTGGCGACTTTTTCGAGTAAGGTCGAAGAGACAATACTGTTGCCAACTAATTGGTTTTTGGTATGAGGCTTCGATAGCAAGTAATGAGCAAATAACACACCGACTTGATCACCGGTCAGCATCTTGTATGAAGCTTCATCGGTTCTAACTGTATCATCGGTTCTAACCGCAACGGCAAATCGGTCTGCATCAGGATCGTTGGCGCAAGCGATGTCGGCATCGACACTTTTCGCTAAATTGACGACGAGATCCATCGCCCCTTTTTCTTCTGGGTTGGGGAAGTTAACCGTCGGGAAGTGACCATCGGGCTCTCTTTGTTCCGCCACACTGAATACTTTATGAAATCCACCGTCGTGCAGAAGATCTTCTGCCATTTGTGCACCGACACCATGCATTGCCGTGTAGGTCACGGTGATATGCGCTGAATCGATGTCGTTACGTACATAAGGGCTTTGATTTATCGCAGCGCGATAGGTTTGATAGTAACCCTCGGTTAACCAAACTAAGTTCCCTTGCTTTTCAGCATCACTGAGGCTGATTAGTGGGATCGGTTTGGTTGACGCGACGTCAATCTCATCGGCGATGCCCGCATCGTGTGGTGGAATGATTTGAGCACCATTCTCCCAATAGACTTTAAACCCATTATATTCAGGTGGGTTGTGGCTGGCTGTTACAACGACAGCGGCTGCTGCGTTGAAGTGTTCAATACCAAAGGCAACAATGGGTGTCGCTGCGACGTTCGCGGTCAAATAAACCTTAATTCCTAAAGCCGTCAGTACCGAAGCGGTATCGATGGCGAATTGTTTAGAATCTAGACGTCCATCATACCCAACAACCACACCACGAATCGCCGCATTAGCGACATGTTCAATTAAATAATGGCCAAGCCCTGTCGCCGTTTCTTGTATTACCAAACGGTTCATTCTATTTGGGCCGCATCCTACTTTGCCACGCAGGCCTGCAGTACCGAATTCTAATCGTTGTGTAAAACGATCTTCGATCTCGGCGTGCATTTTCTTATCGATGAGATGTTGAAGCTCTTCACGAGTTCTTGGATCTGGGTCTCTCGCTAACCAGTTCATAGCATCTTGCATAATCACTAAACCTTTTAATGTCGGGATGACTTACTGTTGATTTAACTTAAATGATATTGATTATTATTTCTATTAAGGCAATCGTAAAACTCAATTTAAAATAAATTCCAACAGCAAGGGAAGAGGAAGGGCTTATAGGTCAAGCGACTTCAAATAATTGACTGTTTAGTAAGTAAACTTACCTTGAACAATTGGATATTACTAACTAGCCTTTTACATAAATATAACAAAAACTAACAATTTCGTCGTATTTGAATCTTTGGTTAAAACCTTGAACGTTTTTGAACCGTATAAGTTCGTATAGTTTTTTGATGCGAACTGACGAATTAAGGTTAAACGCTACGTGATGTGTAGCTTGGGATTCAGCCTTTGATGTGTAGTCGGATTAACAATGAGTGTCGTTAGGCAAACAACGATACATAGGTCGCAAGTATCCAATTAGGATGGATGAGGAGAGATCTTTTGAAGAGATTACTGGTCAGGCTAGCGTTGCTGTTGAATAGTTTTGTTGTAGCTTTTGTTTCCCCTCTAGTCAGCGCAAGTAGCGAATACAATATGACGCGTGGGGTGACAGATATTAGCGGTCAGGTGTATGAACTTCATATGTTGATCTTCTACATCTGTTGCGCGATAGCGTTCATTGTATTTGGCGTCATGTTCTATTCCATTCTTAGGCATCGAAAGTCGAAGGGCGCGGTTGCTGCCCATTTCCACGAAAGCACGAAAGTAGAAATTCTTTGGACCGTCATCCCCATCATTATTCTTATCGCTATGGCCATTCCGGCAACGAAAACCTTGATAGCGATGGAAGACACCTCTCAATCAGACCTAACAATCAAAATTACTGGCTCACAATGGAAATGGCATTACAGCTATTTTGGAGAAGATGTCGAGTTCTTTAGCTTACTTGCAACCAGCGATAAAGAGATTGAAGGGATAGAGACCAAAGGCGCTCATTATCTGCTTGAAGTGGATAAGCCATTGGTATTGCCGATTAACCGCAAAGTTCGCTTTTTGATGACGTCAGACGATGTCATTCACTCGTGGTGGGTGCCAGCGTTTGCGGTTAAGAAAGATACGGTTCCCGGCTTTATTAATGAGGCGTGGACCAAAATAGATGAACCGGGTGTATACAGAGGCCAGTGTGCGGAGTTATGTGGTCGTGCGCACGGGTTTATGCCGATAGTGGTACATGCAATGGAAGAGCAAGAATTCGATTCATGGTTAGCTGAGCAGAAAGAGTTGCAATTAACCGCACAGCAAGCGGCGAAAGATGCATTAGACGCGTCACTTTCTTTGGACGAGTTGAATGTATTAGGTGAAGACGTTTATAAAACTCGATGCGCGGTTTGTCATCAAGTGAACGGTGAAGGTATCCCTGGGGCATTTCCTGCCATCAAAGGAAGTCCTATTGCGCTTGGTGATGTTGATGTCCATATCGATACCATCGTCTATGGTCGTGGAGGCACGGCGATGCAAGCATTCGATAACCAGTTAACAGAGAAAGAAATTGCGGCGGTTGTGACGTACCAAAGAAACGCTTGGGGTAATGATACTGGTGATGTTGTTCAGGCTTCAGATATTAACGCTTATAAGGTTAAACAATCAGGCGGATCAGAAAGCTCAACGGATGATGCACAAAGTGATGCTAAGGAGCAGTTATGAGTTCACCAATCGATAAACCTGTAAAATCGGCTCCCGCTGACGAGCAAACGTTGAGCCATGTAAGCGAAGGCGTTTTAGGTGACACTGATACCAACATTGATGATCATGACTCTCACGCGGCACCAAAAGGTTGGGCTCGCTGGTTGTACTCAACCAACCATAAAGACATAGGCACCCTTTACCTTTGGTTTAGTTTTGCGATGTTTTTAACGGGCGGTGCGATGGCGATGGTGATTCGAGCTGAGCTATTCCAACCGGGGTTGCAGCTCGTTGAACCAGACTTCTTTAACCAAATGACCACGGTACACGGTTTGATCATGGTATTTGGTGCCGTGATGCCTGCATTTACGGGTTTGGCTAACTGGATGATCCCGATGATGATTGGCGCGCCGGATATGGCGTTGCCCCGTATGAATAACCTTAGTTTTTGGATCCTGCCTTTTGCATTTTTGATCTTGATTGGCTCTTTGTTCACGGAAGGAGGTGGGCCGAACTTTGGTTGGACATTCTACGCGCCGCTTTCTACAACTTACGGCCCAGATAGCACCGCTCTCTTTGTTTTCTCCGTTCATATTATGGGGATCAGTTCGATCATGGGGGCGATTAACGTAATTGTCACCATCGTGAATATGCGAGCGCCGGGAATGACTTGGTTCAAGCTTCCTATGTTCGTGTGGACTTGGTTGATTACGGCTTTCTTGCTTATCGCCGTCATGCCGGTGCTGGCGGGCGCGGTCACTATGGTATTAACCGATAAATACTTTGGAACAAGCTTCTTTGATGCTGCGGGTGGTGGAGATCCTGTGATGTTCCAGCACATCTTCTGGTTCTTTGGGCACCCTGAAGTGTACATTATGATTTTACCTTCGTTCGGTATCATCTCTGCGATCATTCCTGCATTCAGTGGCAAGCGTCTGTTTGGTTACCACTCGATGGTTTATGCCACTTGTAGTATCGCACTGTTGTCGTTCTTGGTTTGGGCGCACCACATGTTTACCACTGGGATGCCGGTATTTGCCGAACTGTTTTTCATGTATTGCACCATGCTGATTGCGGTGCCGACCGGTGTGAAAGTATTCAACTGGGTGGCGACGATGTGGCGGGGGGCTTTGACCTTTGAAACCCCAATGCTGTTTGCGATTGCCTTTATCGTTCTGTTTACGATTGGTGGGCTATCGGGACTTATGCTCGCTATCGTGCCCGCTGATTTCCAATATCACGATACTTACTTTGTGGTGGCTCACTTCCATTATGTTCTGGTGACGGGTGCTGTGTTCTCCATCATGGCTGCGGCTTATTATTGGCTGCCGAAATGGACTGGTCACATGTACGACCACAAACTCAGCTTGTGGCATTTCTGGACATCAGTCATATCGGTCAATGTACTTTTCTTCCCTATGCACTTTTTAGGTTTAGCGGGCATGCCTCGCCGAATCCCTGACTACGCGATTCAGTTTGCTGACGTTAACCAAGTCGTTTCGATTGGTGGCTTCGCCTTTGGTTTATCGCAATTGATTTTCCTATGGTTGGCGATCAAATGTGTCAGAGGCGGAGAGCCTGCACCAAGCAAACCATGGGACAGAGCGGAAGGCCTTGAGTGGACTGTACCAAGCCCAGCGCCTCATCACACCTTTACTCATCCACCTAAAATTGATTAAGGGGAAGGAGTATGAGCGATAACAAAAACCACCAACAAGACAGCAATAACCAGCCATTACCTAAACGCTCGATAAAGAAATTGACGGGCTACTTGGTGCTGAGTGTGATTGGCATGTTTGGCTTTGGTTTCGCTCTGGTTCCTCTGTATGACGTGATGTGTGAAGCCTTGGGGATCAACGGGAAAACCAACACGGTTTCAGCGGTTCAGCCTCAAGGAATGCAACCTGATTATTCTCGCACGGTTCGAGTAGAGTTCATGTCCCACATCAAGCCAGATATGCCTTGGCAGTTTGTGCCTGAAACTCGAGTGTTAGAGGTTCACCCTGGGGAAGTGGTTCAAACGAATTACATTGCGAAAAACTTATCGGGTCTTTCGTTAGTTGGGCAAGCGGTGCCATCGGTGTCTCCCGGAAATGGGGCGACATATTTTAATAAAATGGAGTGCTTCTGCTTTAACCAGCAGCCGCTAGACGGACACAAGAGCGTAGAGATGGGGCTGATCTTCTACATCGAACCTGAGATCCCTGAATCGATTCATACGCTCACTCTCTCTTACACCTTGTTTAATATCACGAGTGATGTTGGCTTGAACAAGAGTCAGCCTCAAGCTGAGACACTCGCAAGTAATTAGGGATTTACAGAACCAGTATCAACATAAGGAGTTGAGCGATGAGTTCTAAAAAGGAAGTTTATTTCGTTCCACATCAAAGCCACTGGCCTCTGGTCGGGGCTATTGCTCTGTTTCTTGTCGCGGTTGGCGCGGGCTTAACGGTGCAACACATGGAGACCGACTCTGCTGGTGGTGTGTTTGGGAAAGCGGTGCTGTTCGTTGGCTTTGGTGTGCTGCTGTATATGCTTGCCGGTTGGTTTAGTAACGTCATCACGGAATCGTTGAGTGGGCTCTATTCTGAACAGATATCCCGCTCCTTTAGACAGGGCATGAGTTGGTTTATTTTCTCTGAAATCATGTTCTTCGGAGCTTTCTTTGGTGCGCTTTTCTACGCTCGGATGATTTCTGTGCCATGGATTGGAGGAGCAGGAAACAACGAGATGACCCATGAAGTATTGTGGCCGATGTTCCAATCTATTTGGCCGCTAACAACCACCCCCGATGGCGTGACGACCCAAGCCATGCCTTGGCAAGGTATCCCTCTCAAGAACACCATTATTCTGTTGCTTTCCTCTGTGACGCTGCACATGGCACATATCAGTCTTGAACAAAACAAACGCATGGCATTGATCGTATGGCTAGAAATCACGATTGTGCTGGCTGGGTTCTTCCTGTTTTTCCAAGTGGAAGAGTATGTTCATGCTTATCAAGAGATGGGGCTAACACTTCAATCCGGTATCTATGGCAACACATTCTTCTTATTGACTGGATTCCATGGCTTGCATGTTTGTTTAGGGACGATCTTTTTGATTGTGCTTCTGGCTAGGGTTGCGAAAGACCATTTCACTCCGAAAGACCATTTTGCGTTCCAAGCGGGCAGTTGGTATTGGCACTTTGTTGATGTGGTTTGGTTAGGTCTGTTCGTGTTTGTGTACGTGCTTTAGTGACAACACGAATCTGATGATCACTGAGCGTAAGCCGAATTAATAAGGACGAGGGTTAGGAGTGATGACCCCAGAAGCCAAAGCAAGCAGAAGTAACAGCACCACTATGGCAGACAGCATTACCCGACGACCTAAGAAGTGACTCAGCTTTTTGCCGTTGTGTTTGCCTGATGCGATTTGGATTAGACCTTTCATCAAGTTGAAAGCGATGAAAAACAGCAAAGCGACCAATATAACTTTAAATAACAACACAAAGGTAGATGACGCCATAGTGATAACTCCAAACCGATTGATTGATGATGAACACAAGTTCCGCAGTAAAGGTTTTTGGGTAGCGGTTGTTTTAACTGTGGTTTCAGTCGGCATTTTAATCAAGTTAGGTTTGTGGCAGTTAGACCGAGGTAACGAGAAACTAAGCTATGAACAGCAATTGTTAGAAAGAGCTCTGCAATCGCCCAAGGATTTAGAGCTAGTGATCAGCGATTGGCAATGGGGCAATACTCAAACTCAAGTCGATTTAACCCGACAGATTTGGAACGGGCAAAAGGTCAACATCACTCTGACAACACAAAGCGGTTTGGTCTTCTTGTTAGATAATCAGATCAATCAAGGTGTCGTTGGTTATGTGATTTACATGCTGGGCAATATTCAGTCGCAAGGCGTAGAGAAACGGATTTTGATCGATCTTGGGTTTGTTGCAGCGAGTAATGACAGAAGAGAGCTACCGAAGTTAGGCGACATTGTATTACCAACCACAATGTCTGGGCGTTTGTACACACGGTCGATTAACCCTCTGAGTCAAACATTGGGTCTAGAAGAAACGACACCGAAACGCATTCAGAATCTTAATATCGAAGAGCTATCTCAATACACAAAGAAAGAGGTGATGCCCTTTTTTTTTCAACCGCAGAGCTTAGAGTCATGGCCTTATGAGTTTCTATGGCGGCCAACGGCAATGAAATCTGAAAAGCATTTTGGTTACTCAGTTCAATGGTTTGTAATGGCCGGGGTATTGCTGTTTTTGATGGTCTTAATTGGTTATCGGTATATGAAAGGGACACCCAAGGTAGGGGACTAACATGGATAAACCTCAAGCTTTAAGCAAAACAGAAGAAGAGACGCGGTTATTGCAGAAGCGTCGCTCGAAAGGTCGTTTGATGTTGATAGGACTGATTCTGATTTTTGCTTTGCCTGCAATTATTGCTAAAACCGTGCTGGAGCAGCATTGGTACACCGCAGGCGTCACCAATTCCGGAGAACTTGTTGAGCCAAGGGTAACCTTGGAAGATGTTGGTATAACGTTGCCTGTGGCTGAAGAAGGTTGGTTGGTCGGATATATCGCTCCGACAGAGTGCGAAAGCTTGTGTGAGCAACAATTACATTATCTCAATCAGAGTTACTTGGCTTTAGGTAAGAACAAAGAGCGAGTCACTGCGGTGGTGTTTGTGGCTGAGGGCGTTTCTTTGAAGGGAACCATTAACAAGCCTGATTTAGAGTTTCTTGCTGGTGGAGACCAACTGAGAGCTGAATTTGCTCCTGCATCGATTGTGATTATTGACCCACTGGGCCAGCTTGTTATGGAGTATAAGAGCGTTTCTGAACCGTCTCAATTAGTTAGCCAATCCAAAGGGATGATCCACGACCTAAGGAAGTTACTCAAATTATCACGTGTGGGTTAAGCATTGGTAATACCAAGTAAATAGACAAATAGACAAATAGACAAATGTTGGGATTAGTGAAGAAGTGATGATGCGTTGTCAGCGATTCGATATAGGGAGATAAGCGATGCAGAATGGAGCGCCCAAATTACTCATGGTAATCATGAGGCTGACTATTTTACTGACACTCACCGTTATTGTACTCGGTGCTTATACTCGTTTGTCGGATGCTGGTCTTGGCTGCCCTGATTGGCCAGGGTGTTACGGTAATTTGTCCGTACCATCGAATACTGCGGCCATCAGTGAAGCCAATCTACAATTTCCAGAACGATCTCTTGAAGCAGATAAAGCATGGATAGAGATGATACATCGCTACTTTGCTGGCTCGCTTGGATTACTTATCTTTGTTGTTGTCGCTTGGTGCATCAAAAAGAACATCACCTCTGTTGGACTTCCTTTGCTTATCTCCGCCACTGTGATTTTCCAGGCCCTGTTAGGTATGTGGACGGTTACTCTAAAGCTGATGCCTGTTGTGGTGATGGCACACCTTATGGGTGGGTTCACGCTACTGTCACTGCTCTGTTTACTCTATTGTCGTCTGTCTAATGTCCAACATCACTTTGGTGAGTCTGTTTCCCATTCTCCTCTTAAAGCGTGGGCATTGTTTGGGTTAATCGTTGTGGTTGGTCAGATATTACTAGGTGGATGGACATCATCTAATTATGCCGCTCTGGTGTGTACCCAATTACCTATTTGTGAAGGTAACTGGATGAGCTATTTAGATTTCAAGAATGCTTTCGATTTTGCTCAACATGGCCATGATAACTATGAGTTTGGTGTGTTGGAATATCCTGCGCGATTAACTATACATGTTATGCACCGGTTCGGGGCGATCGTCGCAACACTAACGGTGTTGATGATTGTTTATCAGCTTTGGAAGCTTGAAAAAGGACCGCAAAGAAAGCTGGCTGTCACTTTGGCGATAGTGTTGTTTGCACAGGTCAGTTTAGGGATCAGCAATGTATGGTTTCACCTACCGATCTCGGTAGCCGTTTTGCATAATTTGGTGGCCGCTCTGTTACTTGTCACCATGGTTGTTACAAACTTTGTGGTTTGGCAACGTCAACCGAGTGAGTACTTGATAAAGAACGATGTATTACAAGGAGGTAATCATGGTCACTAGAACATCAACACAACATGGAGTGGTGGTTCAAGGCGCAGCTTTAAGTCAAGATCTCGCTGCCAGTCAAGAGATAGCAACCAACGGAGAAAGTGCTCTAAAAAATGAGCTGGCCTCGAAAAACAAAGCTACTTGGAAGGTCTATTTAACGCTGACTAAACCCAAGGTAGTGGCTTTGATGTTACTAACGGCCTTAGTGGGTATGTGTTTAGCGGTGCCTAACGGATTACCTTTACAACAAACTATGTTTGGAATGATCGGAATAGGGTTGATGGCGGGCTCGGCAGCGGCATTTAACCATTTGATCGACAAAAAGATCGATGGGCAGATGACTCGCACAAATCGACGCCCTTTGCCGTCAGGAGAACTTGGCAGTGTGCGTGTGTTCAGCTTTGCTGCTGGCATTGGTTTACTTGGCTTTGTCACGTTAGTGGTGTGGGTTAATCAACTCACTGCTTGGTTAACCTTTGCGAGCTTATTAGGGTATGCGGTGATTTATACCATGTACTTGAAGCGGGCTACACCGCAAAACATCGTGATTGCAGGGATTGCAGGTGCAATGCCTCCGTTATTGGGCTGGACGGCGGTCACCAATGAACTGCATTCAAACGCTTGGTTGTTAGTGATGATCATCTTTATCTGGACGCCTCCGCACTTTTGGGCGTTGGCGATTCATCGTCGTGACGAATATGCCAAGGTGAACATCCCGATGTTGCCTGTGACGCATGGGATCGCCTACACCAAAACATCGATTCTTCTCTATACCTTGCTGCTAAGCATCGTATGTATATTGCCGGTGTTGGTTGGTATGAGTAGCTGGATATATTTGAGCGCTTCTTTGGTTCTAAATGGCGGGTTTGTTTATCACGCTTGGGTGCTTAAATATCGTGATGAGCCTAATATGGCGATGAAGACTTTTAAATTCTCCATTTATCATCTCATGATCTTGTTTGTCGCTTTGCTGGCGGACCACTATCTACTTTGATAACTGATGTTTCTACTTTTACTGAATAAGAAAACGGATGCTCTAGGCATCCGTTTTTTGTTTTGCTGATTACTAGCACGTACCGACTAGAAAGTAAGTGACTGGCTGGTAATTAGTCCACTTTGTTCCAAGCATCTTGCCAGTGTGAACCAACACCTGGTTCGTATTGAGTTGCTGTTGGAGTCCATTGAACACAGTAACCAGAGTATGGGAACTCTTTACACTGATAAACGCCACCATCGCTGCTCAGTACCTTAGTACCTGCTGTGTAAGACTTAATGCTCTTAGGAAATACGAAGTCGTAATCGCCAGCGGGTGGCGGTGTTTGCTCGTCCATTAGGTGGAAATCAAGCGTGTTCTGATCCACTAAGTTACCTTGGTCATCTTTAGTCACAACCACAAGCATGTGGTGGCCAGCCTCCGATTTAGACAGAGTGAGTTGAACATCTTCAACTTGTCCGTCTGCCAGTTCTGATTTTTGAGAAGCAAGCGCTTCGCGGTGATGGTTGTACACCGTCAGTTCTGCTTGAATATCGCCAGTTGCTTCTAAAGTTAGATCAAGCTGTGTTGGCTGGTTTTCATCAATAATGTACTCAGACTCTAGACCTGTCACTGCTAGCTCATGCTCCGGTTCTGGAGTATCAATCTTGTAACCGATCTCTACGCTCTTAAAGCCTGAACCGGCTTTTAGGTAAACTGGGTTTGTGCCGTACACGGGTGCAAAATCGCCTTGGTCGTTCAGCTGACCTGCTTTGATTTGCGTTTGTTCTTTGTTGATCTTAGAGGCAAGTGCGTAAGACCAGTTATTTGCTTTGCCTTGTTCGTTGTTCTCAATGACGAGCTCAGTGCTGTATGAAGCGTTCTCACCCGATTGATCGAAGACACGAGTGTAAACAGCATCACCAATGTTTAGATCTTGAGTTGGGTTGATTTGACCGCCTTGATCCCAATCAGGAATGATAGGGCCGTCGCCATCAAATTTCACATCGATAACGTTGTAGAAAGCCATAGCAGTATCACCCACGTCCCATACCGCAAGGATCACTTGATAACCTTCGCGCTCTGGAACATTACATAAGTGGCTTACTTGCATAGGCGGTTGTTGCCCATTGCCTTCAACAACACAGAATGGTGTTAAGTCAAAAGAGCTGCGCGCCAAAGGCTGGTTTGGGTTCCAGTCTGGTTGAGTAATGTAGTATTTCCAGTCGTTCGTCACGTGGTTCGCAGTGAACGTCCACTCAAAATGTTGAGATCCCGACTTGATAGGACGTTTAACCCAGCGATCTGCAGTCTGCTCGTCTAGCGCTGCCGCTAAAGACGATTGCGCACTGGCGATTTTGCCATCGGCAGGGCCGACTTCAGGGAAGCCTTCAGGGCCTTCTACACTTTGTGGCTCGTATTGGATACCACCACAGTTCGTATTTTTCTCTTGTGTATCACTCGCTGGGAATTTACATAGCGCGACACGGCTTTCTGCTACGCCATTATCGTATGCCGAAACATAACCGTGACCGAAGCTTGCACCGCTTACGCTAAGTAGCGATAGCGCGATGAGTGATTTTTTTGGGAGTTGTTTCATTATTTGTCCTTACTGTATTTGGCCGACAAAAAAAGAGAACACTCGGGCATGCATTGACACTTAAATCCTATTAAGTGGCGGCCCCGCTATCATAGACAGAATATTTGTCGACAGACCGGTGGCTTTGCGTCCTATTCTTTCAAATAGTTTGCCAGAAGTGCGTTTAAGCAAGCGGAATGTAGCCAACCCGTTTTATAAATACGAATCAATCGATTGAAATGTGGAATGCTAATCTCGAACTTTTAATTCTTAATACAAATTAACTTGCTATATGTTTAGTTCGTTAACGTATAAATTATTGATATAAATGAAGAAAGTATTTGCTCTAATCGCTCTTGTGAATGCTTTTCGATTGTGATGTTTTGTTCTGCAAGACAATTGCGCGCATATCAAAACCAAACCTTTGGTTTCCACTAACCAAACCCTGACATGCTATGTATGAAAAGCCGGACAATTGATTGGTATGAATTATATAAAGGAGTCGGTATGGAATTCACAGAACTAGATAGAGACGCGTTATATCAAACGTGGATGTCACAAAAATCGAGAATGCGTATTACGCAGATGGAGTTTTCAAAAAAGCTTGGAATGAACCAGCTTGATTTCTCTAGAGTGCTAAGAGGCGAGACGCCATTAACGATGTCTTTCGTTAGTCACTTTTGTCGTTTACTTCATTTAGAGCCTAGGAATGTGTTTCCTTCACTTAAAGAAGGTAATGAGTCAGGGCCAAAAGTGGTCTACCTGAAAAGTAGAATGAGCGTTGATGGTGAGATCCAAAATGCTTATATCGAAGGAAATCAGGTAATCGTAGAGTATGCACACACCGTTCAGCATGATTAATTTTAAAGCTAGCTCTGAGTTTTAACTCCCCTTTTCTACAAACTTTTCATATAAGGTATGACTTACTCAATTAAATTCCTTAATTTTAACTAAGTGCGTCATGAAACCTCTAAAAGTCTTTTTGCTTGTTGCAACCAGCATCTTCTTGTTTGGTTGTGCAGGCGGCCCAATTAAAACCGCAACTAAATTCACCAGTTATAAAGATTTTCAGCCAGTCCCTGATGGTGGCGTTGACCTAGTTTGGGCAAGGATTGGGTTACGTGATGCGCAGCGACTGAGCTCCAAGTTAGACGACTATGATTCTGTGGTGATCGACCGTGAAGCGGGTAATAAAGACTTTTCAACCATGATTGACTCGCTTGATGATGCCAAAGATGCGATCAACTATTGGGTTGAACGTTTAGGTGATACTCTACAGAATATTGATGATGCTTAGAAAGAGCCTGTAATGCTAGAGAAAGAGAACCTGATTAAACTTGCTAGAATGCAAATGCCATTTGGTAAATACGCTGGTCGTACGTTGATTGATTTGCCTGAAGAATATTTGCTGTGGTTCGATAAAAAAGGGTTCCCCTCTGGTGAGCTAGGTGACTTATTAAAATTGTGCCTTGCTCTGAAAATTGAAGGGCTTGATAGCGTTGTCAAACCATTGAAAAGAATGTAATTAAATAAAGAGCTTGCGTTAATCACGTGAGCTTTTTTTGTTTTCAAGTGCTACACAATGCTACATGTATGCCGAAGCTCGAAGAATAGATGCTCTTGTCTTCCTTGAAATTACGCAATCGATAGCGTGTAAATAATGCTATACAGGGTGTTTCTAATATAAAACACAAAAAAAATTGCGTTTATTTTCAATTAGTGATTGAAACTAGAGTTTTTACTAGTTAAGTTACAAGGAACAAGAAGATTAGTGCTGAAAGAAAGTTACGTGAGACAACGTACATTCAGCTCAAGGATAGAAAAAAGGAAGAAGTAAGCAATGTTCCAGACTGATGATGTAAGAATTAACAAAGTAAAAGAGTTATTACCACCTGTTGCTGTTTTAGAAAAGTTTCCAGCGACAGAAGTTGCTTCTTCTACGACCTTTGAAAGCCGCAAAGCGATCCACAATATTTTAGAAGAAAGCGACGACCGCTTACTTGTTATTGTTGGCCCATGTTCTATTCATGATACAGAAGCTGCTCTTGAGTACGGCAAGCGTTTGAAAGTGTTGCGCGACGAACTTGGCGATAACCTTGAAATCGTAATGCGTGTTTACTTTGAAAAGCCACGTACAACCGTTGGTTGGAAAGGTCTAATCAATGACCCGTACATGAACGACACGTTCAAGCTAAATGATGGTCTTCGTCTTGGACGTAAGCTACTGCTTGACCTAACTGATATGGGAATGCCAACGGCAAGTGAATTCCTAGATATGATCACACCTCAATACGTAGCAGATCTAATCAGCTGGGGTGCAATCGGCGCACGTACTACGGAATCTCAAGTTCACCGTGAATTGGCTTCTGGCTTATCTTGCCCAGTTGGCTTTAAGAATGGTACGGATGGCAACATCAAGATCGCAACAGATGCAATTCGCTCTGCAAGCGCTTCGCACCACTTCTTATCTGTAACTAAGTACGGACATTCAGCAATTATTGAAACAGTGGGTAACCCTGACTGTCATATCATTTTACGTGGCGGTAAAGAGCCAAACTACAGCGCTGAGCATGTAGGTAAAATCAAAGAAGAACTAGCAGCGTCAGGCCTTCCACAAAAGGTAATGATTGATTTCAGCCACGCAAACAGCTCTAAGCAGTTTAAGCGTCAAATGAATGTATCTGATGACGTTAGTGCTCAAATCTCAGGCGGTGACAAAGCTATCTTTGGTGTGATGATTGAATCTCACCTTGTTGAAGGTCGCCAAGATCTTGTTGATGGTAAAGCTGCAACTTACGGCCAATCTGTTACTGATGCATGTATTGGTTGGGCAGATACTGAAACAGTACTTCGCCAGTTGGCAGACGCTGTTGAAGCTCGCCGCAACAAGTAATCTAATCATTATAGCCAGTCACTAAACGACTGAAAATTCAAAGCCCTTATTAGCAATCGCTAGTAAGGGCTTTTTTGTGGTTCTTAGTTGTAAGCGGAAAGTGCCTTGTACTCTTAAATGAGAAAAGACAGTAACTCGTCGACTTTTTGTGACAGCAAAGCTCGATCTTGCTTGGTTTCCACGTTGAGGCGTATCAGCGGCTCTGTATTGGACTTTCTTAAGTTGAAGCGCCATGCGCCCATATTCATGCTGAGCCCGTCTGTGTGTTCGATCTCAACGGCGTTATCTTGATAGTGCGACAACACATATGCCATAACTTGTTCTGGGTCGGAAACTTTACGATTGATCTCTCCCGAAGAAGGGAATCTATCCATACTCGAACTGGTCAATTGATGAAGAGATTGCTGAATCTCACAGATCAGTTCAATCACCAAGAGCCAAGGAATCATTCCTGAATCGCAATACCCAAAATCACGGAAATAATGGTGCGCACTCATTTCACCACCGTACACCGCGTTTAACTCTCGCATCTTCTCTTTGATGAGCGCATGCCCAGCTTTGACCGCAATAGCCTTCCCACCAAGCTTGTTGACTACTTCAATCGTATTCCATGTCATACGCATGTCGTGCAATACGGTTGCATCCGTTTCTTTTAACAAGAAAGCTTCAGCTAGCAACCCGACAATATAGTAACCCTCAATGTAATTGCCTTTTTCGTCAAAGAAAAAACAGCGGTCAAAATCGCCATCCCATGCAATGCCTAGATCGGCGGAGTGCTCTAAGACTGCATTTCGAGTCGCTATTTGGTTTTCTTTAATCAATGGGTTTGGGATGCCATTAGGAAATTTTCCGTCAGGGGCATGGTGTACCTTGATGAAGGTGACAGGAACATTGAGTTTGTTGAAACGCTCCTCTAAAGCATCGATAACATGTCCTGCAACACCGTTTCCTGCGTTAACCACCACCTTCATCGGTGATAACTTTGATGGGTTTATGTACGAGAGTAAGTGGTCTACATAAGGGGCGAGAATGCTGGTCGATCGACTAGAGTGATTTGGTTGTACATGACCGACAGATAAATCACTGTTCAGCTCTTGATTCAGTACTTTAATGCGTAGTTTGATTTCATCTAACCCACTGTTTTTACTTATCGGGCTAGCGTCCAAGCCGACCAATTTCATTCCGTTGTAATTAATTGGGTTATGGCTTGCCGTAATTTGGATTCCGCCTATGGCGCCAACGTGGCGAGTTGCAAAGTAGACTTCTTCAGTCCCTGTCATACCAAGGTCAACGACGGTTATTCCAGACTCGATTAAGCCTTTAGTCATGGCTTCTTGCAATGAAAGGGACGTTTCTCGGTTATCACGACCAATCACCACTTGAGCTAAGCCATCGAATGAAGTTTCAGGTGTCGTGGATAGGACGTATTCGCCAAATGCCTTGCCGAGCAGGTAGGCAAAGTGCCCATTGATTTGGTCACCAATGATGCCGCGAATGTCGTTGTTCTTAAAGCAGCTCAGGTCTAATGTTGGTTTCACTTGATTGTCGCCGCTTTATTTCGATTTGTTGTTCTGAGACGAAGAAGCTTGTTGATTTCGAACATCTCGCCCATAGCTGTCTTGATATCGAATGATATCGTCTTCACTTAAATGACTACCAGTTTGTACTTCGATCATTTCAAGAGGTGAGTCTCCAGGGTTCTCAAGGCTGTGGATGTGACCTAGCGGAATGTAAGTGGATTGATCTTCTTCAACCAGATAGGTTTTCTCATTATTGGTCACTTTCGCAGTACCCGCCACGACTACCCAATGTTCCGCTCTATGGTGATGCATCTGCAGTGAAAGCTGATGACCCGCTTTTACGGTGATACGTTTCACTTTGTCGCGCTTGCCTAGATCGATCACATCGTATTTACCCCAAGGCCTAAACACCTCGCGATGATGTATATGCTCCGTTCGACCAGCCTGATTCAGTTGGCTAACAATCGACTTAACACTCTGAACTTTGTCTTTGTTCGCAACCAATATTGCATCTTTGGTTTCGACAATAATGAGGTTTTCGACACCTACCGTCGCGACCAGTTTATTCTCCGCATGAATGTAGTTGTGTTGAGAGTCGACGGTTAACACATCGCCTTCAATGACGTTGTTGTGCTCATCCTTATCACTGACATCCCAGATTGCAGACCACGAGCCAATATCATTCCAACCAACATCCATTGGGATCACTGCGGCGTATGAGGTCTTTTCCATCACGGCATAATCGATAGAGTCACTTGGGCTATTTTTGAATGCTTCTGCGTCGATACGGATAAAGTCGAGGTCGGTATTTTGCTTTGAAAGAGCGAGTTTGCAAGCCGTCAAGATATCTGGGTGGTGTTGAGAGAGTTCTTCAAGGTAGCGGGATGCCTTGAACATGAACATGCCGCTGTTCCACAAGTATTGCTCTGAACTTATGTATTCTTCTGCAGTTGCTTTATCAGGCTTTTCAACGAAGCAATCAATGGCATAGGCGTGATGGGTTGGCTGCTCTTTAGCATTAGTATCAGTTTGAACGAGAGGGGAAAGAGGTTTCCCCTGTTTGATATAACCGTAGCCTGTTTCTGGCGCATTAGGGGTTATTCCAAATGTCACCAGTTTGCCTTGCTTCGCATAATCAACACCACGACTGATCACTTGTTGGAATTCAGAGGTGTTAGCGATGTGATGATCAGCAGCCAGTACTAATAAGATCGGGTCTGATGCATCCTGCTCATTATTGGTTGATTTACCTAAGGCTTGTAATGCCGCTAATGCGATGGCTGGAGCCGTGTTTCGACCGACGGGCTCTAGCAGAATACCACTATGTTGGATGTTAGCCGATCGAGCTTGTTCCGCGGCAATAAAGCGGTGTTCTTCATTACAGATAATGAATGGAGCAGCGCACTTGCTATCCGTTAGATAGTCCTCAAGACCTTGCAGGCGTTGAAGCGTTTGCTGAAGCATTGATTGTTCGCCAGCAATGTTGAGGAATTGCTTAGGGTAGAGCTCGCGAGACAATGGCCAGAGGCGGCTTCCGGAGCCGCCAGCCAGAATGACAGGTAAAATCATAAAGTGGTAATTAGGCGTAAAGGGTTACTAACACCATGTTACCACGCTTATGGCTTATCGATGAGCTTCAGGGCTCGAATTCATTACACCTTGAGAATCCTTGATGTCTTGCGCTTCAATCTTGAGTGTTTGTGTTGGGAAGGCGATATCAGCATTGTGCTTATGAATAATCGCTAACACCTGCAATAAAACATCTTGTTTCACTTCGTGGTATCTCACCCAATTAACCGTCTTGGTGAAGGTGTAGATAAAGAAGTTCAGGGTTGATGGTCCGAATTTATCAAAGTTAACAATCAAGGTCTGCTTGGCATCAATATCTGGGTGCGTTTCGAGCATAGTTTTTACGTCATCCACAATCAGAGCAAGCTTGTTTGCGTCTTGATAGCGGAGCCCAAACGTTTCATTGATTCTGCGGTTCAACATTCTTGATGGGTTCTCCACCACAATGTTACTGAACACAGAATTCGGTACGTACAAAGGGCGCTTATCAAAGGTTCTAATGATGGTCATGCGCCAGCCAATGCGTTCGACTGTGCCTTCGATTTGGCGGTCTGGTGAGCGTATCCAATCTCCAACTTTAAACGGGCGGTCGAAATAAATCATCATGCCACCGAAGAAGTTCGACAGTAAGTCTTTAGCCGCTAAACCGACGATCAAGCCACCCACACCACCAAAGGTGAGTAAGCCGGAAAGGCTAAGCCCAAACGCCTGCATGATGGTCAGGCCGCCCATCACCATAAAGAACAAGCGAGCAACTTTCGCGATAGCCTGAACGGTGGTTTCGTCCCTGGTCTTCTGTTCTAAGACATATACTTCAGAGTTGCTGATCATTCGCAACGTGAACCAAACAAAAGTACAGATGATCAGTATGTGCTTAAGCGTTTTTAACCAGTTGATTTCATTGCCAAATTGATCTTGAAGGATCAGGCCAATAGACACTGTAGCAGGCCAACACCAAAGTAACGTGCTGACAGGCGTTTTTAGAGCCTCTAGCAGTAGGTCGTCCCAATGGAATGGAGTTTTTTTAACCAGAATTTCTAAGCGATTATGGATAATTCGCCAAGCTACCCAAGCGAGAAAACTCGCAATAGTGATGAATAGGACGCTGTTTGCCCAATCACTATGGCTCTGGTTGATGTAGGTTTGTACTTGGGTTATGAATTCATTCATTGTGTGTGCTGCCGCAGAAATTATGAATTGGAAATTAGCAGAAACTCGAGTTGTTCTCTACCTTTATAAATCAAGCGATTATGACAATAGTATAACCTTATTCTTGCAGAACTAACTTTTTTTGAGATAGAAACTAATGTAGGTTTGGCTATCCCGCGTAATTAAAATTTCTAAACAGGATTTCAAATGAGCGACAAACAATATGCAGTTATCGGTTTAGGGCGATTTGGTCTGTCTGTTTGCAAAGAGCTGCAAAGTTCAGGGGCACAGGTACTGGCCGTCGATATTGATGAAGAGCGAGTGAAAGAAGCAGCGGCTTTTGTTTCACAAGCGATTGTTGCGAACTGCACGAGCGAAGAGACGGTGAAAGAGTTAAGACTCGATGATTACGATATGGTGATGGTATCGATAGGCTCTGACGTTAACTCAAGCATTCTAACGACTTTGGTGGTGAAAGAATCTGGAGCAAAAGCAGTTTGGGTTAAGGCGAATGATAAGTTCCACGGCAAGATCCTCTCTAAGATTGGTGCTGATCATATCATCATGCCGGAGCGAGATATGGGTATTCGTGTTGCTCGTAAGATGCTGGACAGACGCGTTCTCGAATTTATCGACCTTGGCAGTGGCTTAGCGATGACAGAAATCGTTATTGGCTCAAAGTTTTTAGGCAAGCAACTTCGCGACCTAAAGCTGTGCAAAGAGGTAGGGGTTGAAGTACTTGGCTTCAAGCGCGGTCCGAACCTAACCAAAGCACCTGAACTGGATGTCAGTTTAGAAATCGGTGATGTGGTGATCATCGCTGGGCCGAAAGAGACCTTGTCTAGAAAGCTACGCAACTGGTAATAAGTAATTGGTAATAAGGTAACCGTATGAATTCGTTGAAACGAAAAGGTACTTTCTACACGCTCAACACAGATAAAAAGCCGCGCAAAGGCTCAGAGCCAAAGATTATCCTTACGAGTTTCTTAGGTGTTCTTATCCCTTCTGCAATCTTGTTGACGCTGCCAGTCTTTTCTGTAACCGGACTTAGTTTTACAGATGCGCTGTTTACTGCCACATCCGCAATCAGTGTGACAGGCTTGGGTGTTGTCGATACGGGTGAACATTTCACTCTGGCGGGCAAAATACTGCTGATGTTTTTGATGCAAGTCGGCGGTTTAGGGCAGATGACCCTGTCTGCGGTGCTGCTCTATATGTTTGGCGTTAGATTAAGTCTCAAGCAACAAGCATTGGCGAAGGAAGCGCTTGGTCAAGATCGTAAGATTAATCTCCGTAAATTAGTTAAGAAGATCATCATATTTGCGTTGGTGGCGGAGTTTGTCGGTTTTGTATTGCTTTGTTTCCGTTGGGTTCCAGAAATGGGATGGGCAACGGGAAGCTTTTATGCACTCTTTCACGCTATATCTGCATTCAATAACGCAGGCTTCGCGCTGTTCTCAGACAGTATGATGAGTTTTGTTGATGATCCATTGGTGATTTGTACTTTAGCGGGTTTATTCATATTTGGCGGATTAGGCTTCACGGTAGTGGGGGACTTATCGAGTAACTGGCGTAAAGGCTTCCAGCACTTGCATCTGCACACTAAGATCATGCTGACCGCAACACCAACCCTGCTGTTGGTGGGCACGGTGATGTTTTGGCTGTTGGAAAGAAACAACTCCGCGACGATGGAAGGGTTGTCTACACAAGGTCAGTGGCTTGCGGCGTTTTTCCAATCAGCAAGTGCTCGTACTGCTGGTTTTAACAGTGTGGATTTAACTCAGTATACTCAACCTGCCTTGTTGGTGATGATAGTGTTGATGCTGATTGGTGCAGGCTCAACGTCTACAGGTGGCGGTATTAAGGTATCGACCTTTGCAGTTGCATTTGTCGCAACGTGGACTTTCCTACGTCAGAAAAAGCATGTCGTGATGTTTAAGCGTACAGTGACTTGGCAAGCGGTAACAAAGTCACTGGCCATTATTGTGGTAAGTGGAGCGCTATTAACCACCGCAATGTTTTTGTTAATGCTGACTGAAAAGGCGGCGTTTGATCGAGTGATGTTTGAGGTGATTTCAGCATTTGCAACGGTAGGCTTAACAGCAGGCTTAACCGCGAACCTGACTGAGCCAGGAAAATACATCATGATTGTGGTTATGGTGATTGGACGGATCGGTCCCTTGACCTTAGCTTACATGTTAGCGCGTCCCGAACCTTCACTACTCAAGTATCCAGAAGATACAGTGCTAACCGGTTAGGATTAGCGTTTTTTTTGCGAGTTAGAAAAAGCAAAGCCAGCGATATGCTGGCTTTGCGGTAGATCTAGCGTCAATTGTTTAGTACTTAGCCCTGAAACATTTCAACGTATTCTTCATACCCTTCTTCAACCAGTTTATCTGCTGGGATAAAGCGCATTGCCGCTGAGTTCATGCAGTAACGTAAGCCTGTTGGTTTAGGACCATCTTTAAATACATGTCCTAGGTGCGAGTCACCAAATTTACTTCGAACCTCTGTTCTTGGGTAAATCAGTTTGTAGTCGGTAGTCGTTACGACATAAGCCTCGCTGATTGGCTGTGTAAAGCTCGGCCAGCCTGTGCCTGATTTGTATTTGTCTTTTGAAGAAAACAGTGGTTCCCCAGTTACGATATCAACGTAAATACCTTCTTGCTTGTTATCCCAGTACTTGTTGTCAAACGGGCGCTCTGTTGCATCGTCTTGTGTTACATCGTACTGCAGTGAGGTTAGCTTCGCTTTGATCTCTGCATCAGACGGTTTAATGTAGGTCTTAGCATTAGCTGTCGCATTTTTGCTGTCGATGATCTGGCGGAGTGTTTGTGGATTCTCTTTTCTATCGTCACCGAAGATCTTATCTAGGTACTGATCGCGGCCAGAAGCATAGCGGTAGTAGTTATAACGAACTTTACTCTTTTTGTAATAGTCTTGGTGATAGTCTTCCGCTGGCCAGAATTTTTCAAATTTAATCAGTTCTGTTTTTAGTGGTTCACCAAAGATATTAGCTTTGTCGATCTCCATCATGAAGTTCTGAGCAAGATCTTTTTGTGCTTGGTTATGATAGAAAATAGCCGGTCGATAATGACGGCCTCGGTCTACAAAAGAGCCTTTGTCATCGGTAGGGTCGATGTGTCTGAAGAATTGGTCAAGAACCTGTTCATAGCTAACAACATCAGGGTTGTAAGTCACGTTGATCACTTCGATGTGACCAGACTTGCCTGAGGATACTTGTTTGTAGGTTGGGTTTTCTAGTTCACCACCAGAATAGCCAGAGATAACGTCTGTGACGCCTGTCAGCTTTTCTAGGTCAGATTCTGTACACCAAAAACAACCACCAGCCAGTGTCGCGATTTCACTTTTACTTGAATTAGCTGTTTTATCCATTGTATTGGCAGTGCCAGTCTGGCTTACAAACAGCGAAATCAGTGGTAGCGCAACCACGAGTGATACCAATATTTTAGATAATTTATTCATAGATACCTCATCTTGACGTTGTTCTCATTCGATTTTGAATGTACGAATAGAGACAGGTTTTAGATGGAAAAAATTGCATCATTCACGAAAAAATATGTTATTGAGAAAATCTTGCTCATAAATGCCGCCAGTAGTAGGGTGTAGGCATTGATATAAAATACTAGCTAATGATGACGTTTTCGTACATCTAAGGAACAGCATGCAAGCAGAAGTTAAATGGGTCGAAGGCTTTAAATTCCTAGGCCAATCTCAATCAGGTCACTCTGTCGTGATGGATGGGAGTGGTGGTGCTACTGCGCCAAGCCCGATGGAAATGGTGTTAATGGCGGCTGGTGGTTGTAGCTCTGTTGATGTGGTTGATGGTTTGAAATCTGCAGGCCAGAACATTACAGATTGTAATGCAAAACTTGAAACCACACGTCGTGAAACCGCACCAAAAATCTTTACCGTTATTAATATTCATTTTGAAGTATCAGGTGACAACCTTGATCCTGAGCTTGTTGCTAAAGTTTGTGCGGATTCATTAGATAAATACTGTTCAGTATGTCTGATGCTAGGTGCTGGCGTAGAAATGACTCACAGCTGGGAAATCGTCTAGTCTTCTGATTGTACCTCTGTGTTAGGTAGACTTTTGCAGCTTAAGGTTTTTGGGCAAAGACAGATAAAGAAAAGGGCGGAGCACTTGAAAGTGTTCCGCCCTTGTTATTTTAGCTAAGGTAGAGTGCTTTTATTCAGCAGTTTCTACGATAACTTCTTCAACTTTCACTTCTTGCTGGTATTCAAAGCCAGGGATCGTTGTGTCAACACGACGGTTTTGAGCACGACCTTCAGCTGTATCATTCGATGCAACTGGGTTTTCTTCGCCTTCACCTGTTGCAGTGATGCGGTCTGCTTCAATACCTTGCTCTTCGATGTATGCAGCTACAGCAGCAGCACGTTTCTTAGATATCATCATGTTGTATTCGGCAGAGCCTGTTGAATCGGTGTGACCAACAACTTGAACTGTTGATTGAGGGTGAGCTTTCAGTACTTCGACCAATGGCATTAATGCAATTTTGCCATCTGTAGACAGTTCAGTACTGTTCGTTGCAAACATCTCTTGAGAGAAGCTCTCTGTTTGCGCTTTAGTAACGATAACAGCTGTTTTTTCTTCAACAACTACAGCAGCAGGCTCTGCAATTGGCTCAGATGGTGCTTGAGTCACTGCTACTGCCGAAGCGGCAGCAGCCGCTGCTGATGCGGTTGTATTACCAGTACCGAAGTTGTAACTAACACCGACCGACAACAGGTTCGAATTGAGATCTTGAACGTATTTGTCGTCGAAATCATCAAAGTACTGGTATTCAACGCGAAGTGCCCAATCAGAAGAAAGCTGCTTCTCTACACCGATACCAGCAGAAAGTACAACGTCATCTTCGCCACCGTGAGAAATGTATGCAGGACCAGCTTTGAAGAATACGTCAAATTCTTGCTGTACTGGTAAGCGGTACATTGGCGTTAGTGAGATTGCGATTAGTGGATCGCTGAACGCAGCTGTTGTACCGTTTTTTGTAAAACTTGTCTTGTAGTCACCAAGGAAGTCTGAGCTTAGCTCAATACCAAACTTCTCGTTAAAATTGTAGCCAGAGTAGATACCGGCGCCGATTGCATCATCATCACATTTGGCACCAGCTACACATGCGCTGTCTAACCAGCCCATGCCAACTTTTGCACCAACGTAAGTGGTTGCAGCAATTGAAGGAGCAGCAGCTAAGCCTGAAGCGGCAACGACAGCACACATGATTTTTGACAGTCTTTTCATAATCTTATCCTTGGATTAACTATTGTTGTTATCTGAACTTGCCAGTAAAACGATCACTTATTAGTTAATGACACTGCTTGTAATAAGTAAATCAAGGCGTTGATTCAGGTTGACCTATTTTTTACTCAGTACTTATATTGTTAGTCTGATTGCGTATCGCAGTCAATGAAATTGTTAAAAATTATATGTTTAAGGTGTTATTTACTGTGTTGTTTGTCAACAATATGTTGTCTCAAATGTTGGAAACAAAGAAACCTCGTATTATTTCTAGGCAATTCGAGGTTTCTTTTTATGTGTATCGAATATTTGGTTGGGTAACCTGAACAATTACCGTTATGGGCGTTCGCCAGCTAACAAACGTTTTTCAATATCTGCAATGACATCTGGTAAGTCGGCGATGGTATCAATTAGGTAGTGCGGGTTTGATTTGTTTAGCTTCACGCTTGCTTTTTCACGCGCAGCTGCAAGTGTCGCTTCGTCGGCATCCACATATTCTTGGTAGGTTAAGCCTGCTTCGTTACCTGATAGTACAAGGCCTACTGTCCACATACCTGCGTTGTGGCCTTCATCGATTCCCGGTGCAGCGTCATCCACTTTCACACACGCGGCGACGTTCGTCACACCTAGGTCAATGACGTTTTTAAGCGCCATGAATGGAGCGGGGCGACCGCCTTGCGGTAAGTCATCCGTTGCTACTACGTTGTCAGGAAGATAACCATAATCTGCTGCAGCTGGGATCAGTACATCCATTACTTCACGTGGGTAACCAGAACAAGAGCCTATTTTTACGTTCTTTTCTTTTAGGTTATTTACCACTTCAATAGCGTTTAAAATTGGTGCTGCGTGGTCTGCTACTTTTGCTTTCTGAAGAGGCATGAATGCCGCGTAGATCGCATCAACGTCTTCACTGGTCATCGAGCGTCCGAATTGAGCATTCCAACGAGCGTCAACAGCTGGAATTCGACCCACCGCTTCGATGTGGTCCCATTTGCCGATCCCCATAGGTTCACGCGCTTCTGCTAAAACGATATCAAAGTCAAAACCTTGTCTGAATGCTTCTACAAAAATACTGGTTGGAGCAAACGATCCAAAATCAACGATAGTGCCAGCCCAGTCAAAGATAACCGCTTGGATAGGTGATGTCGTGTTCATAATAGTGTCCTATTGTGTGTCACTTCCCGCCTGTTTAAAACTCAAAGGTTCAGTCGGGAGGTTACTGATTGTTTTAGGTTATTGGTTGCTTGAAATTATTTCTTCAAAACGTGCTTTAAAGGTGATTCAAAGGTATTCGAAGTCTTTGCAGACTTTTGCTATCGCTTTTTCGAATACAGACAGAGCGACTTCTAGTTCGCTACGACTGATGATCAATGGTGGGCTCAACTGAATCACGTTACCTTGTGACACCTTAAAGCTCAGGCCATCGTTCAGGCATTGGTAAAGTACGGCTTCTGCTTCATCGAACGCTCGGGTTTTGGTGATATGATCGTTGACCAACTCCACGCCCCAAAGCAGGCCGATGCCACGAACGTCACCAATGACTGGGTATTTCTCTTTCATTTGAAGCAGCTGCTCACGCATGAATGCGCTGTCGGCTTGCACTTTTTCAAGTAAATTTTCTTGCTCAATCACTTCCATCGTAGCCAGTGCAGCCGCGCAACCGATAGGGCTTTTCTCATGGGTGTAATGACCAAGTGAAACTTGCGCTGCCGTGTTGTATTTGTCTTTAGTGACCATGGCTGCAATTGGAACCAAGCCGCCGCCAAAACCTTTACCGATACATAGAATGTCAGGTTCGATATCAAACGCTTGGTGAGTAAACCATTCGCCGCTACGACCCATGCCGTTTGGGATGTCATCGATGATCAACATGACGTTGTGTTTGTCACATATCTCACGGATACGCTTCCAATAAGCCTTACTTGGCACTTGAACATCTGTATTACGAACCGCTTCTGCAATGAAGGCGCCAATACCGCCTTCTTTTTCAATCACGTACTCAAGGTAATCGGCATAGTGCACATCACATGCAGTCTCGTTTGAATCGCTAGCGTTATTCCCACTTAACGGAAAACTATCGTGAAGCGGGAAAGCACCGCGATAAGAGATGGCTGGTGGAATACGTTCTACGCCTGCCATTAACGGCCCCATGCCTTCGCGGAAACAGGCTTCACCGCCGACAGAGATAGCATCCAGCGACGCGCCATGGAATGAGTCCCACAATGACACTACTTTGAAGTTGTTGGTGACATGTCGAGCCAGTTTGAGCGCCATGCCGATCACCGATGTACCACCCGGAGCAAACAACACGCGGTTTAAATCGCCACCGCAGATCTGTGTGAGTTTTTCGGCGCACTGAACTGCAGTCTCATTGGTGAATCGACGTGGTGAAAACGGCAATGACGCCATTTGCTGAGTCACTCTATTAATAATATGTGGGTGCCCATAACCTAGTTGATGAACATTGTTGCCGTGAAAGTCCATGTATTTCTTGCCCGTCGCATCTTGAATGTAAATACCTTCTGCGGCTTCAAGCGTGTCTAGGCAAGGTGTTGACATCGCTTGATGAAGAAATACGTCAGAGTCACGTTTTAACATCGCTTGAGTTGCATCATCGTTTAGCGACTCGTTCCATTTCTCACGTGCTGGTGTGGTGTTCACATCGCCTTCGCTTCGAAAGTGCGTCGCTTTTAGAGTTGGCTCTTGATTGGTCGTGGTCATTATTTGATGTCCCAGTACATAGCGTTTTTCACTGCGCCAATGAGGGCTTCAATATCAGAAGGGTAAACTTCACCGATGTTACCGATGCGGAAGCAGTCTGCGTTTGAAACCTTGCCCGGATAAATCACAAACCCTTGTTCTTTCAAACGGTCATAGAATTCCTTGAATTGGTAATCGCTATGAGTTGGAGAATAGAAAGAGGTGATGATAGGTGAGTGAAGGTCATCATTGAGCAGTGGTTCAAAGCCAAGAGAACGCATGCCTGCAACCAATGTGGCTTGGTTGGTTTGGTAGCGATTATGACGAGCTTCGATGCCACCTTCTTGCTCCAATTCAAGTAGAGCTTGGTAGAAAGCGCGCACTGTATGAGTCGGAGAGGTGAAGCGCCATTTACCATGGTTGCTTTCCATACAGTGCCATTGGTCAAACAAATCAAGGCTTAATGAGCGAGCTTGGCCTTTACACTTCTCGAGATCTGATTGCTTTGCAATAACAAAGCCGAAGCCAGGTACACCTTGAATGCACTTGTTTGCTGAGCTGATCATGTAATCGATACCTAAGTCAGCAATATCCATAGGGATGCCACCAAAGCTCGACATAGCATCAAGAATGACGGTTTTGTTGTGCTGTTTTGCCAATTTGGCAATCTCTTCAATTGGATTCAGCATGCCAGTGGTGGTTTCACAGTGGACAATCGCCACGTGAGTAATGTCTGAATCCATGGCCAATGCCGTTTCCATTTCGTTCAAGTCAGGCTGTGATGTTTCACCTGGGGAAACGACATGGCATGGAATGTTTAAATATTCTGCGATTTGAGCAATACGAGCACCATACGCACCGTTATCGACAACAAGAAGCTTACCGCTGTTAGAGATAACGCTACCGATTGTTGCTTCAACTGAAGCGGTGCCGCTGCCTTGCATTAATACACTTGTATATCCCGCCTGCTTAGTCGCCAAAGTCACAAGCTTGCTACGAATCACTTCAACAACGCCTTTGTTGTATTCATCATCCCAAGTACACCAGTCTTTTAGCATCGCTTGGCGAACGGTTTCAGAAGTAGATAGAGGACCTGGTGTCAGTAGTAAGTATTCGTTTCTCATGTTCAACTCTCGTGATTTGTGTTTTGGACTATACCAATGTTTGCGATTACTTTAACAACCAATTTAAACGGTCGTAAATAGCCCAAACGTTATTTTCACAAAAGCTTCATATTCAAATTTGTCACTTGTGTTGAGAAATTTTCCGATCTTGAAATTGCCATTTTTTGTTCATTTAATCGTCATAAAAGCCAGTTAGCTTAATACTCGAAATCTGGTACATACCAATGTAAGGATGTGTGCTAACAACCTAAATGAATTTATGGATATAGAAGCCTCTAGATGGAGCTTCTAGCCTTAACAACTTTAACCTTGGCAATTCCTAACCTTGGCATCGGGCCTGACTGGAGAAAATGATGAAAAACCGTTTTATGAAAGGATCACTTGCAGCATTAGTTACTCTATTGGCTGGTAATGCTTATGCAGCACAGGAAGTGACGGTTTACACCGCTTTTGAAACTGACATTTTAGCGAAATACAAAAACGCATTTGAAAGTGAAAACCCAGACATCAACATCAAATGGGTTCGTGATTCAACTGGGATCATGACGGCAAAATTATTGGCCGAGAAAAACAACCCTCGTGCAGAAGTAGTATGGGGCCTTGCGGGTTCTTCAATGGCTCTACTTAAAGATGAGGGCATTCTTAAGCCTTACACTCCTCAAGGTGTAGAAGCGCTGCGTGCAAATCTTAACGACCCGCAATCTACTCAAGCTTGGTATGGCAATGACGCATTCTTCAATGCGGTTTGTTTCAACGAAGTAGTTGCTAAGCAATTGAACCTACCTGCACCTAAATCTTGGGATGACCTAACGAAGCCTATCTACAAAGGCCATATTGCGATGCCAAACCCAGCGTCTTCTGGTACGGGTTACATGCAAGTGTCTGCTTGGCTGCAAAACATGGGTGAAGACCAAGGTTGGAACTACATGCAGAAGCTAGATCAAAACATCGCTCACTACACGCACTCAGGTTCGAAGCCATGTGTTCAAGCCGGTATGGGTGAAGTGGCGATCGGTATTTCTATGGCGAGCCGCGGTGCGAAGCTAAAAACTCAAGGTGCGCCACTTTCTGTGATTACGCCTGAAGGTATCGGTTGGGAATCTGAAGCGGTAGGTCTTGTTAAGCCTTCCGATGCAGCACAACGTGTTATCGATTGGTCTATCTCTAAAGCCGCGAATGAACTTTACATCGAAATGTACCCAGTTGTTGGCCACCAAGATGTCACAGGTAAAGCAGAGAACTTCCCGAACGTAGAGAAGAACATGGCAAAAATGGACTTCGCTCGCATGGGCAGTGAACGTGCAGATGTTCTGAAAACATGGTCTGAGAAGTTTGACGCTAAGTCAGAGCCAAAATCTTAGTCTACTGAGCTACCCAGTTAATTAACTATTTGGTTCATTAGAAGTTAGAAATCAGTAAAGGAAGGCTTCGGTCTTCCTTTTTTAGTTTTACGCCTTTAGGTTTTAAGTAAGGTACAACAAATGAAAAAGCACTACTCATATTGGTTCAAGCAAGCATTGGAACAGGAATTTGGCAGCGTCAATGCGGGACTAGATTCGGCTAAGCCGCTTCAAAAAGACGTTAACTGTGACATCGCCATTGTCGGCGGAGGTTACACTGGTTTATGGACGGCGATTTTAATCAAACAACAACAGCCTCAAAAGCACGTTGTGGTCATTGAAAAAGGCTTGTGTGGCAGCGGTGCTTCTGGTGCTAACGGCGGCTGCATGCTGACGTGGTCGACTAAGTATCCAACGCTGAAAAAGCTCTACGGAAAAGAACAGGCGAAATGGTTGGTTAAGGAATCGGAAAAGGTTATATACGAGATCGAAGCTTTCTGTAACGAACACAACATCGACGCGCACATGTATCGCAGCGGAACTTACTACACGGCGACCAATGAAGCTCAAAAGGGTGGAATGGAGCCTGTTGTTAACGAACTGGTTAAACAGGGTATTAATAGCTGGAAGAAGTGCGATAACTCTTTGGCTGATAAAGCGGGGTCGGATCGCCACATTGAAGGTTACTACTCAGAAGCTGCTGGTAGCGTTCAGCCAGCGTTATTGGCGAGAGGCTTACGCCGCGTTGCGATCGAATTGGGTGTCGAAATATACGAAAACACAGAGATGACTTCTCTTGATTACGGCTCGCCAGCTCGCGTCCAGATTAAAGGTGGGACGATAACTTCCGATAAAGTGATCTTAGCGCTCAATGCATGGATGCTCGATCACTTTAAAGAGTTCAAACGTAGCATTGTGGTTGTCTCGTCTGACATGGTAGTGACCAAGCCTATTCCAGAAAAGCTCAAGCAGTTTGGTCCCGAAAAAGGAGCGGCGGTAGTGGACTCACGTATCTTTGTTCATTACTACCGTGACACTGAGGATGGACGACTCATGTTGGGCAAAGGCGGCAATAAATTCTCGTTTGCCAATCAAGTTGAAAGCATGTTCAACCAAACGACTAACTACATACCGATCCTCAATCAATCTTTCCAGAAATTGTTCCCTAAACTGGAACAGAATGAATTCGATTACAACTGGTCAGGCGGCTCAGATCGTTCGGTCAGCGGTTTGCCATTTTTCGGTAATCTAAAAAGCCAAAGTAATATCTATTATGGGCTTGGTTACTCTGGTAATGGCGTTGCTCAAACCCGTATGGGCGGGAAGATTTTGTCAGCAATGGCACTCGATATCGACAACGCTTGGACACGAAGCGGTTTAACTAAAGGCCCGTTAGGACACTTCCCGCCAGAGCCATTCCGTTGGGTAGGTGCCATGATGGTGCGTGATGCGGTGCGAAGAAAAGAGAACGCGGAAGATTCGGGTAACACGCCATTGTGGCTGGATAAACAGTTATCAAAACTCGCAGGTGCGGCGGGCAAAGCCGACAAGGTTGAATCATAGATTAATCTAGCGTTTAAATTAGAAGTTTACATTTAGGCTCTCAGTGATTTATGGGCAAGTCACTGAGGGCTTTCAACGTTGAGCTCACTTTTAATGCTGAATAAATAGCAATCTTTAATGCTTATTATATCTGCAATATAACTGTCATTTAGCTACTATAAATTTGTCACTCAACTGCAATATTCTCAGTTTAGATTTGGTATATACCATATGGAGAGTGCTGTAGTATGAGCAACCAAACTTATTTGAATATTGAAAACGTTGTAAAGCAATTTGGCCAATTTACAGCGTTAAAAGACATCTCCCTATCGATCGAAAAAGGTGAGTTCGTCTGTTTCCTTGGCCCATCTGGCTGTGGAAAAACCACCTTATTACGTGCGATTGCAGGCCTAGATTTACCAACTTCAGGTTCTATTGAGCAGAACGGTAATGACACGACCTTCTTGCCACCAGAAAAGCGTGATTTTGGCATCGTGTTCCAATCCTATGCTTTGTTCCCAAATCTCACTGTGGAAGAGAACATTGCGATTGGCCTGAAGAATCAAGGGATGTCGACCAAAGAAGCTCTGGAAACAGTAGAGTCTTGGTTAGAGACCATCGGCTTACCAACGTCTGGTCAGAAATACCCAAATCAACTGTCTGGTGGGCAGCAACAACGTGTTGCTTTGGCTCGTGCACTGGCTTTGTCTCCAGGTTTGTTGCTACTTGATGAACCGCTTTCTGCGTTAGATGCGAAGGTCAGAACACACCTGCGCGATGAGATCTGTCAGCTGCAACGTAAACTGGGTATTACCACCATCATGGTGACGCACGACCAAGATGAAGCCTTAACCATGGCCGATCGCATTGTGGTCATGAATCATGGTGTCATTGAGCAAGTAGGCGGCCCACAAGAGATCTACCAAAAACCAGTCAGTCGTTTTGTGGCTGAGTTTGTTGGCAGCATGAACTTCATTCAAGCTTCTGTCGCAGCGCAAGGCAAGATACGTATTGCTGAGTCGATGTTACCGTTGCCGGGTTTAGATAACCTCACTCCAAAACTTGGGGACGTTTTTGATATTGCCGTTCGTCCAGAGCAAATCCAGTTTGTGGATCGTTTTAGTGAGTCATTACCCGTGAGAATCGTATCAAGCGAATTCTTAGGGGCGTTTTATCGTGTTGAGTGTCAATTACAACATGACTCAACGGCGAAAGAGATCATCGTTGATGTATCAGTCAAAGAATTCAATCGATTGAAGCTGCGTCGCAGTGATATTCGTTATGTGGCGTTTGACCAAGAAGGCCTGAGAGCTTACCCATCGAAAAGCCAGCAAGTGATGAAAGACGAGGCGGCGTAAATAATCATGGAATCGACTCAAATGATGCAATCTAAGCTGCTAATTCAACGACGAGTACAGCCTGTTCTGGCTCGATTAAGTAAAGACAACGTAATCCTTTTTGGGCTGTTGGCCTTTTTGTCTGTGGTCATGACGCTGTTTATCCTGATGCCATTGTGGGCAATGTTGAAAAAGAGTGTTCAGAACGCAGACGGTGAATTTGTAGGGTTACAGAATTTCGCAACGTATTTTGCTTCGCAGAGCCTCTGGCTGTCGGTAGGTAACACGTTTACGCTTGGGCTGTTAGTAACGGTTGTCGTGGGTGTATTAGCGTTTGGTTATGCCTATGCGTTGACTCGTTCATGTATGCCTTTCAAGGGGCTTTTTCAGATGTTGGGTTCAGCGCCGATTCTCGCTCCGTCGTTGCTTCCTGCGATCAGTTTGATCTTCTTATTTGGCAATCAAGGTATCGCCAAAGAAGTATTAGGGGGAAATTCGGTATACGGTTTGATTGGTATATCACTCGGCTTAATATTCTGGACTTTTCCACACGCCTTGATGATTCTGACCACCTCCTTAAGAACCTCTGATGCTCGTCTGTATGAGGCGGCACGTGCACTTAATACTTCATCATTAAAAACCTTTTTCATGGTGACGCTACCTGCGGCAAAGTATGGTTTGATAAGCACTCTGATCGTTGTATTTACGCTGGTGGTTTGTGACTTTGGTGTGCCAAAGGTGATTGGTGGTAGTTACAACGTTCTATCGACAGACATCTTTAAACAAGTGGTAGGGCAACAGAATTTCTCTATGGGTGCAGTAACCAGTATTTTATTGCTATTGCCTGCGTTGCTTGCGTTTACTGTGGATCGCTGGGTTCAAAAGAAACAGAAGAGCTTGTTTGATACTCGATCCGTCGCGTACCAACCTGAACCAAACACTCTACGTGATGGCGTGTGTTTGCTCTATTGCACTATCATCTCTGCTGCTGTTGTTATCGTGCTAGGCATGGCGATATACGGTTCTATGGTCACGTTCTGGCCTTGGAACAAAGCGCTTACATTGAATAACTACAACTTCGCAGAAATGAGTACCTACGGTTGGACGCCGTTCTTCAACTCTCTGACGCTCGGTGCTTGGACTGCTATTATCGGTACGGTACTGATTTTCTTGGGTGCATATTGCATTGAGAAAGGCAGAGCATTTGGTCCTGTTCGTCAAGCAATGCAAATGCTCAGTGTGGTCCCGATGGCGGTTCCGGGCATGGTGTTGGGTTTGGGGTACATCTTCTACTTCAATGACTTGAGCAACCCACTTAACTTCTTGTATGGCACGATGGCGTTCTTGGTGATCAACACCGTGGTTCACTATTACACGGTAGGGCACATGACGGCATTAACCGCATTAAAACAGCTGCCTGAGGAGATAGAAGCGACGGCGGCCTCGGTTAACCTACCGCAATACAAGCTGTTCTTTAAGGTGACCGTGCCGGTTTGTTTGCCTGCGATTTTAGATATTGCGACATACCTGTTTATTAATGCACTTACCACGACTTCTGCGGTAGTATTCTTGTATTCTACCGATACGATACCTGCGTCAGTTTCAGTACTGAATATGGATGATGCGGGACAAACCGGTGCAGCAGCCGCCATGGCCGTCATGATCATGATATCGGCGGCAAGTGCGAAGTTGATTCATATGCTAATCAACAAGTTATTTGAGAAGCGCACCCAAGCTTGGCGCAAACGCTAGCGAACCATTTTATATTGCAGTTGGCCAAGGAGTGGCTGACGACAAGAACAAGAATAAAAGGAAATGAAGTGCAGTACGTAAAAATCAAAGACGTCATCGTAGAGCAGATAGAGTCGGGGATGTTAACGCCACGACAGAAGCTGCCTGCGGAGCGAAAACTGGCTGAATCGTTTGATACAACACGAGTAACGTTGCGTGAAGCGCTGTCTTCACTTGAAGCTGAAGGGCGTATTTATCGAGAAGACCGCCGTGGTTGGTTTATCTCTCCAGCGCCGCTGCGCTACGATCCAACGCAAACGCTGAACTTCACTAATATGGCTTTGTCGCAGAATCGTAAGCCGAAAACAGAATTAGTGGCAGCGAAAGGTATGTTAGCAACCAAGGAAGCAACTAAGCTTCTTGAGCTGCAACCTTTTTCGGATGTTTATCGAGTGGACAGAGTTCGTTACCTTGAAGATAGGCCAGTTGTGTATGTGACCAACTACATTCGACCTGAACTGTTCCCTAACTTGCTTGACTACGACTTGTCTAAGTCATTGACGGACATCTACCGAGAGCACTTTGGTGTGGTGTATCAAAAGATACGTTATCGTGTGAGCACAACATCATTGCTGGGTGAAACAGCGCAAGCTCTGCGTGCGACTTCTGGTTCTCCGGCTATGGTGGTTGAGCGTGTTAACTACAATCAGAACGGTGATTTGATTGATTGCGATATTGAATATTGGCGTCATGACGCGATCAGCATTGAGTCGGTCGCACAGCTCGAGCGCTAGTCATACGTTATAACGTTGGCATATCTGCAACTATGCAGGATTGCCCAATTGAAACGATCAAAGGTCTCTTATTCGGAGGCCTTTTTTATCACCTGTTGTCAGCCGTTGTGCTAATTCATCAATAAGTTAGGAATGAAATGGAATTCTCTGCCATTGTAATCGTGATCATTTCAGCTCTGCTTCATGCGGGTTGGAATGTTCTAGGTAAATCTAATCAAGGCTCGGGCTCGTCTTTCTTCTTAGCCTCTGGCTTTGCCGCTGCCGCGATATTGACGCCTTACTTGATCTGGTATGTTCACAGCGTTGGACTGTCAAATATCTTACTTCCATTTTGGCAACTGGTTTTCTTGAGCGGGATTTGCCAAATCATCTATTTGATCGGCTTGGGCGCAGCTTATAAACAGGCTGATATCGGCGTAATTTATCCAATGGCAAGAGCACTGCCCGTGTTGATGGTGGGTTTAGGCACGGTGTTGATAGGCTATGAGCTGTCACCTAATCAGTGGTTTGGGTTCACCTTGATTACCTTGGGCTGTTTGTTTGTACCACTTAAGAAGTTTTCAGATCTTAGGTTAAAAGCGTATCTCAACCTTGGCGTACTGTGGGCGTTAATTGCGGCCATTGGTACCACGGGCTATTCCATAATTGATAAAGAAGCGCTTCTGTTACTCGATCCTTTGAGCACAACAGTTATAACTAACAAGCACACCGCGATTTTCTATCTAGGCATTCAGTTTTGGGCGATTGTGATTCCACTGAGCCTGTGGTTGCTCGTGTCGAATCAAAAAATCGAATTTCATAATGCTTGGTTATTGCGTAAAAGAGCAACACTTGCTGGCATCATGATGGCTTCGACCTATGGCCTCGTATTATTTGCGATGACCATGACTGAAAATGTCAGCTTGGTTGTCGCTCTAAGGCAAGTAAGCATCATCTTCGGCGTAGTGATGGGGATCTACTTTTTAAAGGAAAAGTGGCACGCCACTCGCGGTGTAGGCGTCGTTTTTATCATTGCAGGTTTAGTTATCTCACTGACTTAAAAAGAAATTAAATCCTACCTCCAACCTATAACGTGACTTTTTAGTCACATTTTTCTTATTGATAGCAAACGTTTTACTAATGTTAAAGATGTGATCCTTCTCATAGACAATGCTGTAAAGTTACCGGTAACATCCACTCCAACGTTACCGGTAACATATAATAACAAGCCGGACTCTGTGAAACTCATAAGGATACCCAAATGAAAGCTCTGACTAAAACGCTGATTGCCGCTTCCCTCACTGGTCTATTTGCTACTTCAGCAATGGCTGCAGACTTTAAACTTAAGATTCAATCTTCAGATCCATCTGGTGATTTGAACTTCAAGGTTCAGCAGAAGTGGGCTGAGCGCGTAGAAACGATGTCTAATGGACGTATCGACATCGATCTACTTCCTGTTGGTGCTGTGGTTAAGCACACAGAAACGCTAGGCGCGATCAAAATGGGCATCCTAGATGGTCACATCACAGCAACAGGTTACTTCTCTGGTAAAGATCCAGCTTTTGGTCTTATCGGTAACATGGTTGGTGCATGGTCAGACACAACACAGTTGCTTCAGTACATGAACTACGGTGGTGGTAATGAGCTAATGACTGAACTGTACAAGCCTTACGGTGTTCAGTTCGTTGGTGCTTCAACAACCGGCGTTGAATCATTCATTTCTAAAAAGCCAATCGATGGCGTTGCAGATCTTAAAGGTCTTAAACTGCGTGCGCCTGAAGGCCTAGTTCAACAAGTATTTGCAGCCGCGGGGGCAACTCCAGTAAACCTGCCGGGTTCTGAAGTATTTACTGGCCTGAGCAAAGGTGTAATTGATGCTGCGGACTACACGGTATTCTCTACCAACCAAAAAGCGGGCATGAACGATATCGCTACTCATCCAGTTCAACCGGGCTTCCACTCACTGCCTCTTATCGATATCTCTGTATCTCAGAAGAAGTGGGACAAGATGCCTGCTGATCTACAAACAATGCTGCAAACATCAGTGCGTGACTTCTCTTACGACATGACAACTCAGCTGAAAATGGCTGACCAAGCTGCACTTAAAGAAGCTGAAGCGAACCCAGAAATCACTATCCACGACTGGTCTCAAGAAGAGCGTAAGAAGTTCCGTGAAATCGCGAAAGGCCAATGGAAAGTGTTTGCAGAGCGTTCTGATAACGCAGGAAAAGTTTACACCTCAGTAACCGTATTCTTAGAAGAAAACGGCTTACTGTAACTCAAACTTAGCGTACTGAAGGGGGAGGGCATTGCTCTCCCGTTCTTTCCCAGGATATTTGGCCCATGACAGACAAAACTCCCCATTCCCCAGCTGAAAACGACGAGCAACCAAGAAATGCGCTTGACCGTTTGGTTATAAAATTCAGTAATCTCGTGAGCTGGTTTTTTATCTTCACTGTATTGATTTCATTTTATGAAGTTGTGATGCGTTATGCATTTGATGCCCCGACCACATGGGTACATGAAACAGCTTCTTTCATCGGTGGCTCTTTATTCATTATTGGTGGCATCTACGCGTTTGCCGCAAACAAGCACGTACGAGTAGTTCTTATCTATGACTCAGTGTCTAACCAAGCTCGTAAATATCTTAATCTTGTTCACCATATTGTTGGTTTGGCGTTTGCTGGCATGTTGGCTTACGCGGCATATTTTACTGCAGAAGAATCGTGGTTTGCGCCATGGGGTGAATTCCGTCTTGAGACCTCAGGTTCAGTGTTAAACGCGCCTTATCCCGCGTTACTTAAAGGCCTGATCTTTGTCGTTTTATGTGTTCTTGTTGTCCAGTTTGTATTGCACCTAATCCAAGAGCTGATGGGTCTAAGGAAGAATGACGATGTTTGATTTATCTTCTATTGGTATCGCATGGGGCAGCTTGCTCATGCTGGTTATGATGATTGGCTTGCTACTGACAGGTATGCAGCTAGCGTTTGTAACGGGCTTTGTCGCGATTTTCTTCACCTTGTGTTGGTTTGGCCCTGATGCTTTACCTTTGATTGCGAGCCGAACTTACAGCTTTGCTTCTGGTTATGTATTTCTTGCGGTTCCGATGTTCGTGTTGATGGCCGCTTTGTTAGACCGTTCAGGCATTGCACGTGACCTGTTTGATGCAATGAAATCTGTCGGACGTAAGGTTCGCGGTGGTGTTGCGGTACAAACATTATTAGTCGCGGTTCTGTTGGCTTCGATGTCAGGTGTTATTGGTGGCGAAACCGTACTGCTTGGCATTCTTGCTCTGCCTCAAATGCTTCGCTTAGGCTACGACCGCAAGCTTGCGATTGGTACAACCTGTGCGGGCGGCGCACTAGGCACTATGCTTCCGCCAAGTATCGTACTGATCATTTACGGTATGACAGCGAGTGTGTCGATCGGTGACCTGTTCAAAGCATCTTTCTTGCCAGCGTTTATCCTTGCGGGCTGTTACATCGGTTACGTATTGATTCGCTGTAAGTTGAACCCTTCTCTTGCGCCAATTCCAAGTGATGATGAGACAGAAGAAGATATTGCCAATCAGCCAAGCTACTTCAAAGCTCTGTTCTTCCCATTGCTCTCTGTCGCAACGGTTCTCGGCAGTATCTACACAGGTATCGCATCAGTAACAGAAGCGTCTGCTTTGGGTGTGGTTGGTATCATGATCAGTGCGTTAATCCGTGGTGAACTGAACTTCAGTATGTTGAAAGAGAGTGCCATCGCAACCATGCGTACCTGCGGCATGATTATGTGGATTGGTATCGGTGCAAGTGCATTGGTTGGTATCTACAACCTGATGGGCGGCATTGATTTTGTTGAAGAAACCATCCTTGCGCTCAGTGGCGGTAACGCGACAGTAACGCTATTAATTATGATGGCTATCTTGTTGGTACTAGGCATGTTCCTTGACTGGGTAGGTGTGGCACTTCTGACTATGCCAATCTTCGTTCCAATCATCACTGGCCTTGGTTTTGACCCAGTATGGTTCGGCGTTGTGTTCTGCCTAAACATGCAGGTGTCGTTCTTGTCACCGCCGTTTGGTCCTGCGGCCTTCTACTTGAAATCAGTAGCACCAAAAGACATCAGCTTAGGTGAGATTTTCTCTTCACTACTGCCGTTCATTGCACTTCAAGTATTGGTGCTGGCACTGGTTATTATCTTTCCTCAGCTCGCGCTTTGGTGGCAATAACAGCAAAGGTTCCAGAGCGAGTTTTACGTTCAGGAACCTATCAACAGCAACACAAGTTTAACTATTAGATTCGATTGTCAGCCCCTGTTTTGGTTGGGGCTTAGGGAAGGCTTGCCTTATGAAAAGCAAAAAAATACTCGTGATGGGCGTATCTGGATGCGGAAAAAGCCTGATTGGTAGCCGTATCGCGCAGGCTTTAGAATTTCAATTCTTTGATGGAGATGACTTCCACCCGCCAAGTAATGTAGAAAAAATGCGCCAAGGTATCCCGCTGACTGACGAAGATCGTCAAGGATGGCTAGAAACACTAAATAAGCAATATATCGAACAACCAAGTGCTGTGATTGCATGCTCTGCATTGAAACCTCAATACCGCGAGATTCTGCGAGAGAACAATGAAGACTTAGTGATTGTGTACCTTCAAGGCAGTTTCGATACGATTTGGAATCGCCATAAAGCTCGCGAAAACCATTACTTTAATGGTCAAGAAATGTTGAAAAGCCAATTCGCAACCTTGGTTGAACCTGAGTTAGATGAAGCGTTATTTGTCGATATATCGCAAGATGTTGAGCAAGTCGTAGAAAGTGCACTCAAACAAATTAAGCAGATAGGTTAAACCATGACTCAGATAAAAAATGACATCGCGATGATTGGTTTAGGCGTGATGGGCAAAAGCCTTGCGCTCAACCTATTGGACAACGGCTTTAACGTTGCTGGCTTTGACTTGAATACAGACAATATTGATCGCGCCAGTTCAGAAGCAAAGCTGCTTAATGAATCGTTTACTGGTAAAGGTCAGTTCACACAAGGGACTAGCCTTGAGCATGTGCTGCAAGGGCTCGCGAAGCCGCGTGTAATCGCTTTGTCGGTTCCTGCTGGAAAACCTGTCGATATCGTCGTAAATAGCTTGCTTGATGCTGGCTTAGAAAATGACGACATTGTTATCGATACAGGCAACAGCCTTTGGACAGATACCGAGGCGCGTGAAGTGAGCTACAAAGGCAAACTGCGCTTCTTTAGCACCGCCGTTTCTGGTGGTGAAGAAGGCGCTCGTGTTGGCCCTGCGCTCATGGCGAGTGGCGACCAATCAGCTTGGCAATATGTGAAACCGATGTGGGAAGCGATTGCTGCAAAAGTGGATGCTAATGGACTACCGGTTGCTCAGTTTGAAACGGGTGAAGCGTGCGCGGCGTATGTTGGTCCTTCTGGTTCAGGGCACTATGTGAAAATGGTACACAATGGTATTGAATATGCCGACATGCAGCTTATTTGCGAAGTGTACCATTTCATGCGTGATGTGCTTGAAATGCCAGCTCAAGAGATTGGCCAAGTCTTTGAACAATGGAACAACGGTGTACTTAATAGTTACCTGATGGAAATCAGTGCCGATATTCTTCAACAAGAAGATGTTGTAACGGGTAAGCCGTTCGTTGAGGTTGTGCTTGATAAAGCAGGGCAGAAAGGTACGGGTTTGTGGACGGCAGTTAACAGCCTTCAAGAAGGGTGTCCAACTCCAACTATTGCACAGGCGGTTTATGCACGCGCGATGAGCGGCCAAAAGTCGCAACGAGTGCAGGGAAGCCAACTCTTAAAAGGTACTATTGCGGATGCGAGTCAGTTGGACAAAACAGAGGTTGTCTCTGAACTTCATGATGCTTTGTATTGCGCCAAACTGTCTGTTTATGCGCAAGGTTTTGATTTATTAAAGACAGCGTCAGACAAGGAGGGGTGGAATCTCGATTTCACTCAAATAGCTAAGATTTGGCGAGCGGGTTGTATAATTCGTGCAGCATTCTTACAAGGTATTACATCGGCTTATCAACAAAATGGTGAGCTGGCGAACCTGTTGTTTGATGAGGCTTTCATCAAACAAGTGGAAGAGCGTGAGCTTGCTTGGCGCATCGCGGTAGCGAACTCAGCTCTGTATGGTGTGCCGATGCCGGGAATCAGCTCTGCTCTGAGTTACTTCGACTCATTACGTTGTGAGGTGTTGCCTGCAAATCTGCTGCAAGCGCAACGAGACTATTTTGGTTCTCATACTTATTCGCGAGTCGATAGAGATGAAGCTGAAAAGTTTCACGTGACTTGGAGTCAGTCTCCAAGAACTGAAGTAAAAGTTAACGCTTAAACAGTTAATAACGCCCTCAACAAGATTTTGTCTCAAAAGGTCATTCCTTTTCCGAACTTGTTTACTGGCGCACATTACTTCCCCCTCAATTTATGAATACTTACCCGTAGAGTCTTTGAAAGCGGCAAGTGTTGTAGTTCAAGAGAATATCAAAATAATATATAGTAAATTTGCAAATTGTAGTGAGGTTGTAATGAATGTAATGCTATTTAGTAACGGCAAGTTACCAGGTGACACATCACTTTTAGAGTATGGTAAAGAGTGGATTCGTCCAATGATGGAAAAGGCTCAGCCTAAAAAAATGTTGTTTATTCCATTCGCAATGATTCGAGGGCAATACTCGGATCGCACGCAGCAATTGCAGCAATTGCAGCAAGTGTTCGATGAATATGATTGCGAAGTGGTGAGCATTCATGAAGCCGAAGACCCTGTGCAAGCCTTGAAAGAGGTTGATGGTATCATCATTAGTGGCGGTAATACGTGGGTACTTAACCGTATGCTTCACGATCTAGGTTTGGTAACACCGATGCGTGATGCTGTGATCAACAAAGGTAAGCTGTTTATTGGTTGGAGTGCGGGAACAAATGTCGCAACACCAACGATTCGTACCACTAATGACATGCCAATTGTCAGCGCTGCTATCTTGCCTGCGCTTAACTTTGTACCATTTCAGATTAACCCTCACTATATAGAAGCATCCATTTCTGGGCATATGGGCGAAACACGTGATGAACGTATTGAAGAGTTCTTGTGCATGAACCCAAGTGAAGTCGTTGTTGGTATCCCTGAAGGGACGATGCTGCAAGTGTGTGAAGGGAAATTAACGTACCACACCGCGACAGGCAAGCCAATGAAGCTCTTTAAGCATGGTCGACTTGCAGAAACGTTCACGGCAGACAGCGATCTTGCATTCTTGATGGACATCGGTTGCTAGATAACGAATAGAGACACGTTACAACCTCTTAATAGGGGTAAGTTATGTGCGCAATTGTAATGGGTTAAGCGAAACCCCAGTCTTGATCATCCAAGGTTGGGGTTTTTAATGCGTAATATACACATCAAGTGTAAGTTGAGAACTTATTGAACATCGTCTTCGAAAAGAAGTATTGTTAGTTTTATTAGTGGTACAGCGACGTGTGTGTTTATGATCTGATATCAAGTTTTAGGTGTTTAGTTCTTCTAAAGTAGTCGAAATTCGTTACTATGTTACCAGTAACATTAATCGTAACCATGATGCTGTCAGTATGCTAAGTAAGAAAAAACGTCCCACATTACAAGATGTTGCCAACCTAGTTGGTGTCACCAAAATGACCGTCAGTCGATGTCTACGTGACTCTTCACAGGTATCAGAAGCACTGAGAGATAAGATCAGCGCTGCAGTAGACGAGCTAGGTTATATTCCTAACCGCGCGCCAGACATCCTTTCCAACGCAAAAAGCAATGCGATTGGTGTACTGGTTCCGTCGTTAACCAACCAAGTTTTTGCTGAGGTTATCCGTGGTATCGAGCAAGTCACCGCTCCTGCGGGTTATCAAACCATGATTGCCCACTATGGTTATAGCGCTGAACTGGAAGAACAAAGCATTGCTTCGCTGCTCTCGTACAATGTTGATGCGATTATTCTGTCTGAGAATGTCCACACAGATAGATCTCGAAAAATGCTGCAGACCGCTTCAATCCCCGTGATTGAGATTATGGACTCGGTATCGCCAAGAATTGAACAAGCCGTCGGCTTTGATAACTTCGAAGCGGCTAGAGCGATGACCAAAACCATGCTCGACAGAGGGCGCACCGATATTGCTTATTTAGCCGCTCGTATGGATGAGCGTACTCGCTTGAAAATGGCAGGCTATGAACATGCGATGCAAGAAGCCGACAAAACGCCAGTAACACTGCAAACAGAAGACGCTTCCTCGTTTACTCTTGGTGCAAAACTGATTGGTGAGCTACTTGAGAAACACCCACAAGTGAATGGCATTTTCTGCACTAATGATGACTTGGCGATTGGTGCCTTCTACGAATGTGTACGTCGTGGTATTCAAGTTCCAGAACAGATGGCGATAGCAGGTTTCCACGGACACGATATCACAGTGGCGATGACACCGCGTTTGGCGACTGTCGTAACACCTAGGGAGCAAATTGGTAAAGTCGCTGCACAGCAAGTTGTAGCGCGTTTACAAGGCAATAAAGAATGGGTTGCGAAGCTGGATCTCGGTTATGAGATTGAAGTAGGTGAGAGTATTTAATCTTACACTTTGGCTTTGATCTTCATCGGATTCAAACTAAAACGCCCTTAACGAGATGAACTTCGCTAAGAGCGTTTTCTATTTATTCTGTGAATACAGAAAACCACGGGTTTACCCGTGGATGAATGCCAATTCCAAAATTACAGCGTAAGCTGTTTGTAATTTTGGTCAACGCTTTAGCGTTGTCACGGTAAGTACCCCGGGCATGCCCGGGGGAATCTTCCTAGCAAAAAGATGTATGTAATAATACCAATCGTAGCAAATAACTGGTCACCCTAGCTTGTTAAAAAACTTGATAACTTCGTTAGAATTTTTGATTGTAGAATAACTACTTATCGAAAAATTCAGCCTTGTTCTCAAGCTTTTTTTCTGCGCTATTTTTGATCACTTACTTACTGTGATTGGTATAGCAGGCTTAACCCGCTAAAGCTTGAGCATCTTGTTGCTTCAGCACTTTGTGGCCATCTTCAGTGACGCCACGCTTCCAATAACTGCTGATGTAGATGTTCTCTTTAGCGACTTCTTTTTCGTTGCGGAAGTATTGTCTTAGTGCGCGCATGCTTTCAAATTCACACGCTGTCCAGATCGAAACCTGACCGTCTAACCATTCTGAGTTGCGAACCGTTTGTGAAAGAGATTCTGAGGTTTGATCTTCAATCAGCCACGTTACTTTTATACCTTGAGGTACTTCAAGTGTTTGCTTGTCTGCTGCTGAATTGATCTGAATGACAGCGTGGCCTGCTGCGTGTTCCGGAAGCGTTTTTACTTTTGCAGAGAGCGCAGGTAGCGACGTCATATCTGCCACCAAGAAGAACCAATCCGATTCTAGATTCAGCCCTTGAATTAATCCAGGGCCTGCCACTGAAACCTTGTCACCTACTTCTGCGTTCATTGCCCATCTTGCAGCAAAGCCACATTGCAGATCTGTGGTGATGTGACGAACGAAGTCAACCTCAATCCACTTTTCTACTGGGTTGTATTGACGAATGGTGTAAGTGCGCATGGTTGGGCGCTCACCTTCGTTCAGCTGGCTTAAATCAGTGGTGCCGAGTGGCGAGAACAAAAGCTTGATGTAGCCGCCAGTACATTCGGTTGGGTACTTACTTAATCCTTCACCGCTAAGCGTTATACGCTGCATATTCGGTGTAATTGTTGAGGTTTGAGTAACGGTTAATGTGATAGGGCTAGGCTTGCTCATATAAGGCTCTCTTAGATTCTGATTTTTACATCATAATCCTGAACAAGAAAACACTCAATACTAATGGTTATCATTTACTTTTATTTACACAAGCACAACGTAACTTGAATCATCCATCGAGTTATCTACCAATCCTGATATCAATATCGACAAAAAAGCCCTTTAGAAAACTAAAGGGCTTGATGAACGAGCTTGTTGAGTAAGAATACTGTTAGCTGTTAGCTGTTAGCTGTTAGCTGTTAGCTGTTAGCTTGCTCTAGTTCAATCGTTTGATCAGCGGCTTTCGCTGCGTCTAGCATCTTACGAATAATGAACGATGCTGCCATTGCGATACCAACCATTACAACAGCTAGAATAGTTAGTAACTGGAAGTAATCACCGTAAACCGTTTGCACGATTTCTTGTGTGATTGCTTGGCCTTTCTCAAGTGCAATTGACGTTGAGAATACCGCGCCAACAATACCGGATAGTGCGATTGCTACAGAGAATAAGCTTACTGAGAAGTTCTCGATGTGCTTAGGTGCAACAGACAAAATGAACGCTACAACCATAGAACCAACAATAACTTCACCAAACGCTAGGAAGAAGTGGATTGCTAGGAACACTTCCGGGCGAATCAGAATATCTTCACCAACGGTCGTTACTGCCATCGTTAAGATACCAAAAGCGATCGCCGTCAGAATGAAAGAGAAACCTACTTTGGTAGCGGTTGAGAAGTGAATGTTTTTCTTTTCTAGTTTAGAGAAGATGCCCGTAATGATAGGGCCTGCAACCATACACCAAAGTGGGTTCATTGCCATTGAAGCTTCAGGGGCTACAGGGATGAAGCCAAATAGATCGCCACGCATTGTGTTGATCGCAACCATTGTCATCGAAGTCATCATCTGTCCGTAGTACACGAAGAAACATGTCGTCAGGAATGTGATGATTAAGATCGTACCCATCTTCAGCATGTCTGATTTTTTCGACTTCAGCATCAAAGAAACAAAGTAGACGATCGCTGCACCACCAATTGCGTATACGATGTTTTGGCCAATATCCATGTTAGAGAACATGAAGAATACCAAGCCAATCATTGCTGCAGAAAGACCAAGGAATGCCGCCCAGTTCTTAGTGCTTACCGGTTGTTGATCGATTTCAGCACTGGCTTCAACAAGGCCTTTGCGAACAAAGATCATCATTAGCAGCGCAGCGCCCGCTAGAACAGCTGAAAGAAGGAAACCACCGTGGAAACCAACAACAAGCACTAGCATTGGGAACAAGTATTGGCCTAGTAACGCACCAATGTTGTTTACTGAGTAGTTAATCGGGTAGCAGTTTTCAAAATCTTCTTGAGTTTTGAACGTGCGTTTGTAAAGACTTGGGTAAGAAGGGGACATCAAACCACGAGCATAACTTGCTAAAGCGATACCACATAATGCCATCGGTACATTGGTAGCAGCTGCACCGAGTACCAGTAAAACATAACCACTTGCGAAGCCTAAAAAGGCAATAGTCAAAGATCGGTATGCGCCTAAAAATTTATCGGCGATGAAGCCACCTGCGATAGCAAACAGCGGTCCGATTGCAGAGAAAGCACCAACAACCATCATGGTGTCGGCTTCATTGTAGTTCAGATCTTCAAGGAAGAAACGAGTCAAGATCACCATGACGCCATAGAACGAAAGTCCGAACATCATTTGGCAGAACATCATTGATTTGTTTAATCTATTCCACATTATTTTATTCTCACATTTGTGTTGATATGTAGTGTAATTGCCCAATTATAATATCATTAGTAGCAATACATAAACTGAAACATGTGTCCCAAACAGAACTTTACTCGATATACCTTTTCTTATGAGCACATTGATATTTCTCATGAATGAAATCTGCAATATTAGATTTTGCTAGTGGATGCATGGCTGTGTGAAATTTAACCATTTTTTATTTGTGGCTAAGTAATGAACAAATAAAGGAAAAGTTAGCGATGGTCATCTTGTAAAGTTTTTCAAGTGAATACCATTTTCAATTGGCCGTTGGGTTTTAGCCATTAAAAAAGCCAGCTTGGCAGCTGGCTTTGTTTTGATATTGAAAACTAAGTTTACAAGAATGCCATCTCTATAGGGGTTTTCTGAACTCGTGTTTTATACCAATCGTAGTAAATAACTGGTCATCCTAGCTGGTTAAAACGCTCAATAACTGCGTTAGAAATTTTGATTGTAGAATAACTACTTATCGAAACTTCTTATCGAGAAGAGCCGCCTTGTTCTTGAGCCTTTTTCCTGCGCTATTTATGATCACTTACTTACTGTGATTGGTATTCGCGGTTATTCACAAGGTGGCGCCATGTGGATCACGGCCAAGCCACCTAAAGATGTTTCACGGTACTTCTTGTTCATGTCTTTACCCGTTTGGTACATGGTTTCGATAACCTTGTCTAACGAGATAAGGCATTTGCTGGTGCGTTTCAGCGCCATACGTGATGCATTGATTGCCTTCATCGCGCCCATAGCATTACGTTCAATACACGGTACTTGAACAAGCCCGCCGATTGGGTCACATGTCATGCCAAGTGAGTGCTCCATTGCGATCTCAGCTGCAATACAGATTTGCTCGTTGCTGCCACCGCGTAGGGCGGTTAGGCCAGCCGCTGCCATTGAAGAAGATACGCCAACTTCGCCCTGACACCCCACTTCTGCACCAGAAATTGAAGCGTTGGTTTTGTATAAGATGCCAATAGCGCCAGATACTGCTAAAAAGTCTTTCAACTGCTTGGTATCTAGCTCTTTGATGAAGCGGTGGTAGTACATCAATACTGCAGGAATAACGCCAGCAGCACCGTTAGTTGGTGATGTCACAACCTGACCACCCGCTGCGTTTTCTTCACTCACGGCGAAGGCAAACAGGTTAATCCAATCCATGATCTCCATTGGATCATTTTCAATCGAAGCATTCGCTTCCAGTTTTTTCAAAAGAGCTGGCGCTCGACGGGTGACTTCTAGTCCGCCATCAAGAATGCCTTCAGTGTCAAAGCCACGCTGCATACACAGAGACATTACCTTCCAAATTTGGTCAGCTTTTTGGTCAATCACATCCATGTCTTGGAAAGACACTTCATTACGCAGGATTAAGCCGCCAAGGCTAAGCCCTTGTTGTTCAGACAATTCAAGCAATTGGTCGGCAGAAGTAAAAGGGAATTCAACTTGTGTTTCTGCTTCCTGCTTGCCATTTTGCAGTTCATCAGCGGTTGCAATGAAACCACCACCGATAGAGTAGTATGTTTCCATGTCCAACAGTTCACCATTCGCGTTAAAGGCTGAGATAGTCATGCCATTTTCGTGAAGTGGTAGGTTGGTTTTATGAAACAGTAAGTCGCTGTCTACGTCGAAGTGAATTTCATGGTTGCCGCTCACCAATAGCGACTTGTCTTCAATCGCTTTACGCATTGCTAGATTCGCACTGGTGATTTTGATGGTGTCAGGGCGGTTACCAAGAAGACCTAATAGGGTTGCACGATCGGTGTGGTGGCCAATACCTGTTAGTGACAATGAGCCGTATAGGTCTATTTGAATGCGGGTAACTTGATCAAGTACCGATTCAATTCTTTGGGTAAAATTAAACCCAGCGATCATTGGTCCATTTGTATGGGAGCTGGAAGGCCCAACCCCGATTTTGTAAATGTCAAAAATAGACAGCATAGTAACTTCCTGTGAAGACGGTTCGATGAACGAACTCTGTATAAAATTTATATTTTGTGCGTTTTACTTTTTAGTGAAAACAGACCTTGGTTGAAACAGTTTTTTGATTGAGCTTGTTCTTTGTTTGAAACGTCTCTTTTATTGAGGCTTGTGTTAGCAAACGTAAAGCAATGAAATGCATGAGCGTGTTATTTTTGCTTAAAAGCGGCACGTCTATTCTTGCATTACCTATGTGTCGCTATGAATAGTGAGCATTATTGCGAGCAACATATAAGAATTTCAAAATACTTTTGTTAACAACTATTGTATACATAATTCACTTCATCTAATCACTAAAACGAGACTTGAACATAAAATGAGCATTAATCACCTCCTTATTGTGCTGGGTAAGCGACTTAATGAGAATAAATTGACTGATGAGGGAATCAGTCGTGTTGATGCTTTAGTTGAGTATTTAATGGTGGAAGCGAACCAGCAAACTGCGGTCGCATTTTGTGGTGGGGTTACGCAAGGGCAAAACACCTCCGAAGCTGATGCCATGCACCAGTATTTTCGAAAGCTGGAAAGCCAGCTTGAAGCGCCGTTTGTGTTGGGTGCTATCTTACTTGAGCAGCTTTCGACAAACACGGTCGAGAACATCCAGAATTTGGCTTCAGAAATGATTGCAAGCGGGCTTTTTACACGTGGGCAGAGTGTCAAAGTAACTTTCGTTTCGAATGACTACCATTTACAACGTATTTTCGAGATTCAATCGCTGATGGATGAACAAGGTCTGCTTAAAGTGCTTGTTGACAGGTGTTCCGAACTTGGTGTGGATTTGCAAATAGATCATCAGTTAGAGGCTCATGTGGCGGTGCCATATCCTCATCAAGGCCCTCAAGGGCGATTGTTTTTGCTCATGGATGTACTGACCACTTATCGAGTTTATCTCGAAGGTGTCGTGGCAGGGTCTTTTGAGCGAGATCTAGAATCCGTAAGGCAAGAACCAGAAAGGTTATCTATTGAAGCGTTAGTGAAAGCGAGAGGTTGGATAGAATCATCTCCCCGTTTTGATATTGTGGATACACTCATTCCGGTATTGGAGCGTTGTATTCTTCAAACTCCAGTTGGTTCAGATATAGAAAAAGCCAGGGAGTACCTAGCTTTACTAGATACAAACCTGACTTTCTTAAATCGATATTTAGACCCAGAGCAAGATAAGACTCAGCGCTTGTGGCGATAGGTAATTATTTCTTTCTCGTGATGCCTATAACGGTCTTTAAACTAGCAAAAGCAATCAGACAGTAAGCTAGAAGCTCAGTACCTTCTTCTGCGATAGTCTTAACATTACTAATATAATGTTCCCCCATTACGCCATGCCAAAAACTGCCCATGCCAAATAAGCGAGAGAAAACAAGCAGAAGCATAACACCAGTAACCAGCATGTTCATGTGTGGGGATGCAAGAATAAGCGCAAGCTGATCAATGGTTCGTTTACCATTTTTAATTGCATAGAAGATTGCGCTACCAGCAACTAATAGGGCAGGGACAACCCAAGCGCCGTGTATGATCATGTCAAACCAATAATCTAATTCTCGGATGAACATTACGGCAAAGAATGCGCTGATTAACACAGCGGCATATTTTACCTCAGGACGTTTTTTAGCGAGGTAAGCAAATGCACCAAAGGAGATGATTAAAAGAAATTGCTGTAGCATTTCAGTGACTGAATTTTCGCCGATTTTTCCATTCAATAAAACGAAATCAATGCGGATTGCTAGGTTGACTATTATACCAATCGCTAATACTACTAGCGCTGTTTGACAGCGTTTGTAGATTACCTCAGAAGTCGATTGAGACAGGCTGAATTCAGGTATCTCAAAGGACATATGATTTTGTTCTTTCGATTTTGTTTGTACTTTCATAATCAACACTACTTGTAAATATTTGTAACAGAGTTGCAGTCTATTTACTTTGCTTGCTCGAATGTCATGAAAATGTCAAAAATAAAACACTGTTCAATTGGTGTGTGTATACGGTAAACCGCTGCCTTGAGGCAGGCAGTTTACGTAACGTACTAGAATTTTTGGGGCGGGGTCTTACAGCGGTGAGGTTAGAAACTCGCAGTCGAAGTGATTACTTTTCAGCTTCTTGCTCGTGGTTATTGCGGTAGTACTCCCACTGTTCAATACGCTCACCGTCATCGAATACACAGTAAGTGGTACGTTGATTGTTTTCAGTCACCGTATCTAATTCGCCATCTTGTTGAACACAATAAACCGCAGCTGGGTTAGCGACTGAAACACGTTGGCCTTCGCTATATTCTGCATAGTCGTTTGCACAACCGCCTAATACAACGGCAAATACAGCCATCAAACCAATTTTCTTCATGTTTATCTCCTACGTGATAACTCTATAATCGAATGCGTTAAGTTCTACAGAACCAAATGAGAAGCTCTATGAAACTAGTATATTTTAGATTTCAGAAAAGGTTGTCCTAATTTGGTCAAGATATTGAAATAGGTTGATATTTCTTCATGTTTAGCTGCTTTTTGGGTGTTAGATCAAGCTAAGAGAGACCCTGGTATTGCGAGATCAGTATACGGAGAACTTAGGGTTTTGAAGTGGAACTGACTCTTTCAAGGCAATGCATAAACTGGCTTAAAGAGCGTGGTGTTTGATGTTGTGTCACTTGTTCTTAGCCTCGAATCTATTCTCTATTATGATATGATGCCGCCCAAATTCAGTTGAGCAGTCAGAATCATGAGACATCTAAAAACCACAATTCACCCTGATATCGATCACCTAGACAATAAAACTGTATACAAGCGTAACGCTGCACGTGCAATTGTCTTAGATGGTGAAAACATTCTGATGCTGTACACCGAGCGCTATCACGATTACACCATTCCTGGTGGTGGTTTGGATGAAGGTGAAGATGTGATTGCTGGTATGGTTCGTGAACTCGAAGAAGAAACGGGTGCAAAGAACATTCATAGCATCAAGCCGTTCGGCATTTTTGAAGAGTTTCGTCCTTGGTATAAAGACGACGCAGATATGATGCACATGATCTCTTACTGCTACTCATGCAAGATCGATCGTGAGCTTGGTGAAACGGCTTACGAAGATTATGAAGTGAAAAATGGGATGAAACCGGTGTGGATGAATATCCATGAAGCGATTGCCCATAATGAAAAGACCATGGACGAGAGCCCGAAAAAGGGCATGAGTATTGAGCGTGAAACCTTCTTACTGCATTTGATTGCCAAAGAGATGCTGTAAGCAGCAATAACTTTTTCCTTATCAAGCTTCTATTTTTTAAACTTACTAATTATTAACCGTCTAAGAGTCCTGTGCTTTTAGGCGGTTTTTGTATCTGACACCAACCACTTTGTTTGAAAGTGAATGTAGTGCTCGTCTTTTGACTTTCCTATATAGGTATAAATCGTAGTTAAAGTCGGTGGTTTTTAAATTGACGTAACACTTAAGCAATTTGATTCTTATTTTGAATATATCGAGAACGAGCTCTAGATTTAAAATGAAAATAAATGAAATCACCTTTAATTTCATTATCTTAAATTCATACTTTGCTTAATTGAAAACTTGGCCTTCCTCTTGCTTCATTGACTAAGCAGCTCGCTTTATCGATACCAAAATAACAAACCACTACTTTTGCTTAGTTACGAGTTTGGGATGCGGAAAACTTTTGTTTAACCGTCGTTCAGAGTTCACACACTTTTCAAGGAAATCGCTCATGCGAAGAAGAAGTCGAGGTTTACTATGAAATACAAGCAAGTTATTTATCTTATGACGGCAGTAGTCAGTGTCCCTATCTATGCAACGACGGTGGATTTGGACTTTTCAAACCATATAGAGTCAACTAATGGGAGTAGTAGCTGGGCGGGACCGACGTACGATGGGGTGTCAATGCATTTTCTGAATGTCGGAACACATGATGGAAAAACAATAGATGCCAAAGTGTCTAGTAATGTGTTTGGTGATGCGACATTTTTGTTTCATGCTCCCAACTACAAAGTTGGCGCAACGCAGCCTTCAGGAGATATTGGCTTTCTTTACCAAACTAATTCTGCGGGCTCGGCAGGCTTAATCTATACCTTTGAATTTTATGATGGTACGGAAGGTCTCTCCGGAACCTTCTCAGTACCTTATACTATTCCTGAGTTTGACATGATTGGTTATGACATAGATGGAGAACCCTCACAGTCTGAACAAGTACGAGTCTTTAAAAGTGAAGGTTTTTTCAGCTATCAACTTGGTAGTGCGAGCGCAAGTTTGACGGCAGAAGAGAGTGCCGATGGGACTTCAGTCTTATTCACGGGGCCTGGTACAAACTACTCTGAAACAGACACTTCAGGGGCGGTTAAATTCACCTACAAAAACACTTCTATCGTCACACTTCAGTTTGAAACGGTTACCACGAGTACTGGACCTAACCCTATATTCTCTGCATTTGATGGTAACTGGGAGTTATCCGGTTTTACAACTCCCATCGAAAGCTCAGACGAATCTGATTTTGGTGATGCGCCTGATAGTTACGGCACGTTACAAGCGAGTAATGGTGCTGAACATGCGATTTCGTCAACGCTTTATTTAGGTTAGGTGCTAGCATTGATGCTGATACCGACGGACAACCTGGTGCAGCATCCAATGGCGACGACTTGGATATTGGCGGGAACGACGACGATGGAATTACCTTGTTGTCCAATCTAGAAATTGGATTAGACAGCTTAATCAATGTCAACGTAGTCGGTAGCGGCTATCTACAGGCTTGGGCTGACTGGGACATGAATGGTGTTTTCGATGATGACGAGCAAATACTGAAAAATCATTCTGTTGTCGATGGAAGCCAAGTTGTTCCTATTCGTGTCGGCGACGGTGCAGTCGTTGGTACTGTACAAACTCGATTCCGCTTGGCTAGTAGCCCCAACATTCCTAGCGATGGCTATGTCGGTGATGGGGAAGTTGAAGATTACGTTTTCAATGTAACCGACCCAGGGACCACGATCCAACACTCTAATTACTACACTGCGGCCTTTGAAGATAATTGGCCAGAAGTGGGCGACTTTGACTTAAATGATGTCGTTGTTTACTACCGAACCACCATCTTAAGTAAAGACGATGCCGTTCTTCGAATGGATATTACTGGCACTGTCATGGCTTATGGAGCTTCTTACGGCAATGGTTTAGGTTGGAAGCTCAATGGATTCGATGAGTCAGATGTTGATCTGCAAACTGCTCGAGTACAAAAGATGGGGCGACTCGCGTTAATATTTCACCATTTACTGGTGAGGACAAAGCGGTTGCATCGCCAGGAGGAGACGTTGTCGTTGTTGCATCTCTAAATTTAAGAAACGATCTGCCCATTAATGCCGAGTGTATGTTCCACCGTACTAACCCATCTTGTAGCATGTCTCTGGAAGCAGATAATATGACGTTTAGTATTTCACTACCGTTTGCTTCTGGAAGTGAGCCAACTGTGAGTTCATTGATGCCATTGAGTGGTTTTGACCCATTCATCTTTGGTCCGGGTCAAGGTTTGTATCACGGTTCGAGTTTCACTGGTTCTCAAGGGAAAGATCTCGAGATTCATACAGCCGATTTCCCACCGACAACTCGCGGTACGTTAGTCAGTGATTTTTATGGCATAGCGCAGGATGACTCGGATCCATCGAGCAACAAATACTACAAAACCACACAAAATATGCCTTGGGGTATCTTAATTTCATCTCCTTGGAATCACCCGGCAGAGTACATTGATATCAGTGAGGCGTATCCTGATTTTGCCGAATGGGCGACCTCAGGAGGTTCAGCAAAACCAACCTGGTACCAAAACCCGACTTCAGACAAAACTTGGTCTACTGAAGATTAATCAAGGAGGATTTATGAATACAACTAAACTAATGCTGAGTAGTGTAACTCTGGTCTTCCTTACTGCTTGTGGCGGCGGAGGCGGTGGTGGCGGTTCAACCAGTTCATCACCAAGTTCCGTTGCCCCACCGAGTAGCGCTCCTGCTGGCGGCAGTAACGCGGTTACCTCTAGCGTTGCACCTGCACAAGCGCTGAAATCAGTAGAGCTCTCGGTTCCGGAAGGTTTTGACTTCTCTACTGAGAGGGAGGTTGTTGTCACCGTTGATGTAGCAAGCTCACAGAGTTCCCGAGGCTTTATGAGTATCTACACTGATTTTAATGGAGAGGTTGTCGATTACACCTCACAAGTGTTGAGAACGCCGATCAATGAGGATATTGATTTTTCAACGACACTGCTTCTTCCAAATCATGTTGATAAGGTTTGGGTAGAAGTATGGTATCCATCAGCAATGGGAAGTGAAGTGAAGCGTTTAGTGGACATCAACAACGGGCAGGTAGACGTCGTCCTTTAAAGTTCATCATTTAACAAACCTAAAATATTTGCCGCCATTTTGGCGGCAAATATTCTTTTTGTAGCCTTGAAAAACAACGGAACGATTAAAATATAAATTTGGTTGACATTGTCAACCATGTCTTTTTGGTGTACCTTTAAACCTGAGAATGTACCAAGCTCCTGATGAATCCATGGTACAGCCGCGAACCCGTCCTCAAAGAAAGAATTCCATGAATAAAAGACAGTTTATTGCCCACTATTTGCGTATGAATCGCACTTCTTATTTGTTGGCGATAGTTTTCATTTTTCTCGTAAATTGGCTTCAAGTTGAAATACCACGCTATATCCAATTGGCGATAGATCTGATTGATGATGCTTCCTCAAGTGGCCATCAGCAGCTTCAAACCTATGTTTGGATTGTGGTTGGCATGTCGGTCGCCATGGTTGTGGTGCGTATATTGTCTCGTATCTATGCGCTTAACCCTGGGCGGATTACAGAGGCGGCGCTTAAGACGACACTTCTCCATAAATTAAACCGTCTACCTAACAGCTTTCACCAGAGGTTTGCGTCAGGCAGACTGATCTCCATCATCAATAATGACCTCAGTGGCATTCGCTTGCTCTTTGGTGTGGGCTTTCTGCAGTTCTTTAATGCCCTGTTGGCACTGTCATTAACACCGCTCTACATGTGGCGCATATCGCCAGAGCTTACGATGTATTCGATTATTCCTATCTCAATCGCTTTTGTGATTTTCCGAGTTGGTTTTAAACGAATGAAGACACTGCATTTAGAACATATGAAGCGTTTACAGAATCTGTCTGCTCAGTTGATGAGTTACCTATCAGGGATTGATTTGATCAAGAGTCAGCAGATGTCACCTTGGGTAAAGGCTGAAACCGAAAAGCTCAATCAGCTACTGCTTGAATGTCGCCTTAAGATCACTCGTATTCAAGTCTTCTTCATGCCTGTTCTCGATTATGCCAACGACTTAATGAAAATCATCATTCTGGGACTTGGTGGCTTTATGCTAATGCGGCAAGAGCTTACTTTAGGCGAAATAACCGCTTTCCTGACTTATTCTGTTTTACTCGCTATGCCATTGATGCAGCTCGGCAGAATCGCGACCATTTATCAGCGTGGCATAGTCGGAATTCAAAGCGCACAGACTATTCTTAATGCGCGAGTTCCAGAATTGGATGACGCGAAGTTGTCTGAATTAGACGTTGAATCTCTCAAGGGAAAGGCATTTTCTGTGCGCAACCTGAGCTTCCAATACGAAGGTGAGGAGCGACTCATTCTTGATAACATCAGCTTTGATATTCCAGCAGGAAAGAAAATTGGTGTATTAGGAGGAATTGGCTCGGGTAAAACGACGTTGGTTAACTGCTTGAATCACCATCTAGATGTGCCTAAAGGAACGGTTTTTCTCGGGGAAACAGACATAACAAGTTTCTCACGCAGTGATCTACGCCGTTATGTCAAAACGGTTACTCAGGATCCTTACTTGTTTTCAGCAACGGTTGAAGACAACATTCGTTTTGGCAGTTTGCATACTGAACTCGTAAAGAGTCAGGTTGATGAAGTTCTTGAGTTGAGCCAACTAGCGAATGACGTCACTCGTTTTGAAAACGGCGATCAAACCTTAGTCGGTGAAAAAGGGATCATGTTATCGGGTGGCCAGAAGCAACGCCTAAGTATTGCGCGTGCTTTATTAGAGCCTACAGATTTAATCATCATGGATAACGTTCTGTCAGCAGTCGATTATGAAACGGAAAGAAAGATCTTAGAAGGCCTGTTCAATCGATTGAAAAATCAATCTGTGCTGGTGGTTTCGCATCGTGTTAATGCCCTTGAATATATGGACGAAATCATTGTTCTGAATGAAGGGAAAGTGATCGCGAAAGGTGACCATGACACCTTATTAAAAACCTGTGCTTACTATTACAACACTTGGCAATTACAACAGAATGAAACGGAGGCAGCAGCATGTTAAAAGGTGTTGATGTTAAGTATCTAAAGCACTTTTTTAAGTTTGCTAAGAAATACAAACGCTCAGCAATTCTGGGTGTTGCGATGCTTCCGTTGTCGGTGATCACAAGCCTGCTGTTCCCTTGGTTGATTATTCAAGTGATCGACGTGCATTTGAGCAAGGGTGATATGGACGGGTTACTTGAGTATGTCTTCTATTTAGTTCTTGTCTTGATTGCCAGTTATGTGGTCGACACCACCTATTCGTATAATCTGCGAAAAACAGGCCAGTACACCATTACCGACATGCGCTCAGTACTGTTTGAGCGTGTGCTTAAACTGCCTCGTAGCTATTTTGATAACACACCGATTGGTGTGACTCTTTCGCGCCTGACCAGCGATCTAGAAACGATAGGCGAGACGTTTATTCAATCTGTCGTTGGATTGGTTAAAGACAGCATCAACACCATTGCTCTGCTTATTATGATGCTCTTCATTGATTGGCAGTTGACTATGATTGTGCTGATTATCATGCCTCCCGTGATGTACTTGACGGTCTATGTGCGTAATCGTCTCCGCGCGATGTATAAGGTTACTCGCTCAACACTGGCGCGTGGTATTGGCTTCCTACAAGAAGTGCTATTTGGCATGAAAACCGTTCAGATGTATCGCGCTGAGGAGCAAGTCGAGCAACGATACCAAGGCTACACGGATGAGTTTTTGCGAGCTCAAAAGAAGATCAATAAGTACGATGCGATTTTGTTCTCGTTTATCTCGGGCATCACCTCAATCACCATCGCGATTATGATCTGGTACGGTTCAGAGCAAGTCATTGAAGGTGCGTTAACATTGGGTGTGCTGATCGCATTCATCAACACGCTCGAAAAGGTGTTTGTGCCCATTCGTGACTTTACTTCTCAGATTGCCTCTATTCAAAGCTCGTTTGCGGCTTTTGACCATATTGAAGAGCTTTTTGTCGAGCCTACGGAAGAGGAAGGGCGCAACTTATTGCCATCTCATCAAGTCAAAAGCCAGCTCGAAAAGTTTGTCAGTCTTGAGTTCAAAAATGTGAGTTTCCGCTACAAAGACGACTCTCCATATGTTCTAAAGAATGTCTCTTTTGTTCTGGGGAAAGGGCATCAAATCGCACTTGTCGGTTCAACGGGTTCAGGTAAGTCGACGATTCTGCGTCTGATCTCTAAAACTTATCAAGATTATGAAGGCAGCATTTTGTTGAATGGCATTGAGCTGTCACAAATTTCAAGCGAAGACTCTGCCCACTTGTTCTCAATGATGATGCAAGATGTGCACTTATTTGAAGAGACGATTCAGTTCAATATTGCTTTGGGTAAGGAGCATCTTACTAGAGTTGAGGTTGAACAAGCAGCGCGCTATGTTTACGCCGATAAGTTTATTGAGCAATTGCCACAAGGCTATGATTTCCATTTAGAAAAGAATGGCTCAAATTTATCTGTGGGACAAACGCAGCTCATTTCGTTTGCAAGAGCGGTCGCACAAGGTGGGCAGCTGATGATGCTTGATGAGGCAACCAGCTCAGTAGACTCAATTACTGAAGACCTTATTCAAAAAGCGATGCAGCGCCTTTTTAAAGAAAAAACCGTGATTGCGATAGCGCACCGTCTGAGTACCGTCCGTCACTCTGACACTATTTTGGTGCTGGAAAAGGGTGAAATCGTTGAACAAGGCAATCATCAACAATTGGTCGCACACAATGGTATTTATGCCGGTTTGTTGCAAGAATCGATTGTAGAAACGAGCGATTCTCAAGCTACGGTAGCCTAATCATCTCAAGTCATACCTACCGTTTTCGATGAGATAAATTGCTGCTGATTATGCTTAATCAGTTTCGATTCTTTTCTGTTATCCCCAGTGGCTTAGGGAAAATAAACATATTTTACGATTATTAATATGTTATGATCTCCTTACTACTAAAGGGGTGTCTTAGGGCATCGGAATGTATGCGAGCAAGACGAACTTGCTTGTGTCAGTCACTTTCTGGCGAATATGGAATCGAAGATGTTGTTGGAAGAAGTTGTAGAAATTATTGAATTAACCGACTCAGACCATTTATCTCAAGCAATGGAACTGTTTAACGAGCATGGTTTTGTTGATGCTGAATCTTTGCCTTTTATGAATGTAGTGTTTGAAACCGCGCCGGATCAGCTTGCGAAGAAGTTGTCGCAAATTGGTTTTAAAGGTTTAGTGCAAGTCGAGAAGAATGAAGACGCATCGGGCTTCACCATTATTGATGCTGAACGCGTTCTGCTAAAAGATTCTGCTTAGTTGCAAGACTCTGCTTAACGACAAGATTCTTCTTAATTACCAGAATAAGATTCAGCGTAATGAAAAGACTCTATCCAGTTCAGTAACACCCGTTATGATTATTTGAGGTTAACACAGTGACAACAGCAACCGTTTCATCAACAGAGCAACATATTTCCAATGAACATGCGCTTCTCGGTGCATCGTTATTAGCGTCTCAAAAAGTTGAGTTGGCTCTGTTTAGTGTGATCTCTAAGTTAGCTAAAGCCTTACCAAAGGAAGCGCAACATCAACTAGGCTTGGACTTGGATACCTTTTTAAGAGAGAAGCCAAGTGAGCAAGCCTCGACTCTGAGCCACTACGAAAATACGTTTGGTGAGCAACTTCCTATGAAGGCTAATGAACTCAGCGATTTTATTTATCATCGAAACTTGGTCACTCGTGGCTTTTGGCGTGTGACTGGCGCTGATGTAAAAGGCGGCGAGAAACTAGAGAATCCAGAGCTCTATTTAAAAGAGTTCTTAGCCAAATGTGAATATTGGCAAGTGATGCTAGATACTCAAAAAAACTGAACAATTAAATAGATTGAATAAAGCCATAGCTTACACGCTGTGGCTTTTTTGTTTGTGCTCAAAAGTTCGAATTATTAAACCTAGATCATCATCTTCAACACGTAATTCTTAGAGACGAAGTGATGTTTAAGCGCAGCACTAATATGCAATAAGATTAAAAAAGCAAGGGCAACAACACAACTGGTGCGATGTAAATAGAAAAAGAAGCTGTTGATTGCAGGGTCGGTTATTAGGTTGTCGACGGTTGTTAGCCAAAATAATGAATAGGGCTCTTTAAGCATTAAATAACCGGTGCTGAAAACCATGAACATAACGAGATACATGAGTGAGTGGGCGAGTTTGGCAATACATATTTGACCGGCAGCCACAGAGGAAGGCATGGGTGGTGTCAGGGCGGGATCGCACTTTGTTAACAAATATGATCTAATATTGCCAAACCCATAATC
>NZ_OSDX01000087.1:0-20305 GCF_900382755.1 Vibrio sp. Evd11 | reverse complement strand
ATACCAATCCGGAAAATTAACTGATCAGCTCTATCCAATCTCTAGTACACATTTTTGTGACGCGATCTTTGCACTCAAGAAATCCATTCCAAGCACGACAGACCTTGGAAACAATGTCGTTATAATCAGTGAAACTTTGATTCGCTAGATAATGTTGTCGTAACCAACTCCAAACTTGCTCTATAGGGTTGAGCTCTGGCGAGTAGGGAGGAAGCTTAATAATACTGACGTTATTAAACTCTCTCGCAATATCATCGGTATGCCAGCCTGCACCGTCCATTATAACGACAGCATGACGTCCTTTTTCAGTAGCCTTAGATATCTGCTCTAAGTGATTTTTCATTATGTCCTTGTTGACCCAAGGAACCACTATGGCTTCACCAATTCCTCTTTCAGGGCATACTGAACCAAACAAATAAGCGTATTCAAATTGCTGTTGTTTTACCACGCGAGGCCTCGTTCCACGAGCCGCCCAAAGACGTGTCGTTGTGTTCTGTTGGCCAAACCTAGCTTCGTCTTGAAACCAGACATCAACACTCTCCAGCCCAATATGGCTGGGGATCTTAAGGATCGTTTCTATTTTGAATTTTTTTAAAATCGTCTTGGACTTGCTGTGATTGTTTAGGGTGTTTGGAGCGAGAAGTTATCCAAGAGAAGCCCATGTGGTCGAGGAGATAATAAATAGAATTAGGGTGGTAGTATTTATCAAAGTTTTTCACGATGTAGTCATGTATATCGCTCCCGACAAGGCGCCCACCAGAAGGGGACTCAGCTTCTTTCTTAATGAATGCACTGAGTTGTTTTCGTTGTTCTGCATTGAGATATGCCGGTCTGCCGGTGCGAGGTTTTTCTTGAAGCCCCTCCAATCCTTCTTCAAGAAATACTTGAACCCATTTGTTTACACTAGTTCGACTGACTTTAAGGTATTTGGCAATTTGAGTGCGCGAGTGACCCTCTTTGAAGTGGGCAAGTGCTAACAAGCGAACCTTCATTTGAATGGTTTTTTGTTGGCTTGCTAGCTTTTTAAAATCTGTATTATTAAGGCTATCCATAGTGATTTTCTGCAAGAGTTCGATGGTCTCAATTAGATCATATTTTTACTTGAATTGGTATTACTCAAATCCAACGTTACTCAAAACCAATGTTACTCAAGTCCAATTTAACTCAGAATAATGAGGGCACATTCCAAGGATGACCATCAATTAAATCCGATATTTTTCAGCATTATCGAATGCTCACATTGCCGTAAACCTTACTCCACAAGCCTTACGATTTAAGCACTCGGCACCATTTATCGTGACGACAAAACATGTGATTTGTTGACCTGAGTTATTCGGACTATATATGCGCCTCTAATTTATTGTCTGAGTGCTATACATGAACCAACTGATCGATGCTCTTTCTACCCAAGGTTACTTTGTTTGGGATGACTTCTTAACTCACGAAGAAGTAGTGGCATTGAGGGATTGCATTCCAGAGAACTGGAAAAAGGCTAGGATCGGCCGTAACGATGATGTAGCACGAGAAGCAACGATTCGTAGTGACAAAATTCAGTGGGTACGCCGTGATATGGGCGAACCCGCATCTCTTTTCCTAGACAAAATGGAACAAATTCGTTTAGAAGCAAACCAAGCATTCTTTTTAGGCCTGTTCGAATACGAAGCGCACTTTGCGAAATACGAAGAAGGCGACTTCTATCAGAAGCACTTAGACTGCTTCAAAGGCAACGAAAACCGCCGCCTGACCACCGTGTTCTACATGAATGACGAATGGTCTGAAGAAGACGCAGGAGAGCTCGTGGTTTACGATCTAAAAGACAATCACATCGCGACCATTCCGCCAAAGGGTGGTCGACTGTTGGTATTCTTGTCTGAACAGTTCCCACACGAGGTTCTACCAACCAACACGGAGCGATTCAGTATCGCTGGGTGGTTCCGTATTAATGGCGTGAAAGACAACCAATTGGACATCGCGCACTAACACTGTATCCACATCGAACTTTACTCTTAAGCCTCTCCCTCGAGAGGCTTTTTTGTTGGACAACAGTTGTTCAATAAAACGTCTTAAGAACCGAACCTATTAAACATCAAAACCATCAATAACTTTTCTCTTAAATAAAATCGAAACGAATCTTTCATATCAGTGAAACGGTTTAGCCACGTAAGTGAAATATCCCCTGTTCAAGATAGCTTCAAACGATACCCCTACCGTCTCGTTAATACTCTAATTCAATACCTCTACATCGATTTCATCCAAAAGGAAAAGAAGATGAATAAGCAAATTTTGGCAGGCGTTCTTTCTGCGACAGCGGCAATGCCAGCGTTCGCAACGACTCAAGTCACTTGGTGGCACGCAATGGGCGGACAACTTGGAGAAACCGTCAATAAGATTGCGACGGACTTTAATGCGTCACAAGATGATTACAAGATCACGCCAATCTATAAAGGTTCATACACAGAGACCTTAACAGCGGGTATCGCGGCATATCGAGCAGGCGAAGCTCCTAACATTCTACAAGTATTCGATGCCGGTGCTGCCACCATCATGAACGCTAAAGGCGTCGCGAAACCGGTACAGGATATTCTGGTAGAGTCGGGCTACAGCTTTAATTCGAACGACTACCTAGCGGGCGTTCGTAACTTCTATGCCGACAACCAAGGCAAGATGGTTGGTATGCCTTTCAACAGTTCAACCCCAGTGCTGTACTACAACAAAAACCTTCTTGCGGAAGTCGGTGCCGCAGCACCTAAAACTTATGAAGAGTTAGAAGTGGTGGCCAAGAAGTTGAAAGCAAAAGGCCACATCGCGTTTTCTCAATCTCTAACGCCATGGATCATGTTCGAGAACTTTAAGTCACGCCATAACCTGCCAGTCTCTGACCAGAACAATGGCTATGACGGCCTATCCACTAAAATTATGTTCAACACCAAAGACATGATGATGCATGTTAGCAAGATGAAAGAGTGGTCAGATCTAGGTTACTACAAGTATTACGGCAGCGATTGGGATGCGAACCAAACGCCTTTCGAACGCCAAGAAGTGGCAATGTGGATGGGCTCTTCAGGTTCATTCGGTGGTTTACGTAACCGCGTACCTTTCGAGTTAGGCACAACTTATCTTCCATACTGGAAATCGGTTAACCCGGATGCTGGCTTAACCTTCATTGGTGGTGCAGCTCTGTTTGCACTCAATGGCCATGACCAACAACAAGACAAAGGTGTGGCAGCGTTCTTTGATTACCTGACTAAGCCTGAAACTCAAGTTTACTGGCACAAAACCACTGGCTATGTACCTGTAACGACCGCTGCCTATGAACTAGCCAAAGAGTCTGGCTACTACAAAGAACAGCCAGACGCAGAAGTGGGCGTTAAGCAATTAAGTTTCAAATCGGGCGAGTGGACTAAAGGCTACCGCTTGGGTTACTACCCACAAATTCGTGAAGTGATGCATCGTGAGTTTGACAATATCTTCGCCGACCGCTCTAGCGTCGAGAACAGCCTAGACAAGGTCGAAGATGAAAGCAGCAAACTACTAAAACGTTTCGCTCGCACCATGAACTAATTTTGCTTTTTAGCTAAAGCAGATAACTGAACTAAAGGCTTAACAAACCAAATCAGTTCAACAAACTAAATCAGTTCAACAAACCAAAGCAGTTCATCGCTCCTCACAACTTGTCAAAATCTCGGTCTAAGAGCGTGATGGCAAGGTGTGAGGAGATTGTTCATTAGCGCCATTTCTTGCTCCAACAACGATAACTCAACTGGATGCATGCCTTAATACCGCGCTAGTGATTTAGGTCGCTAATAGTGGCTACTGTAACTATTAGTGGCCACTGTAAATATTAGTGGTCACTGTAACTATTTTTAGGGATTACCCTGTGGAACGACGTCAGCAATTCTTTCACTCTCCGCTGCCTTACCTATTTTTGGCGCCTCAGATACTCATCATTGCCGTTTTCTTTATCTACCCAGCGACAAAAGCGGTATACCTGTCTTTTATGTTGGAAGACCCTTGGGGCACCTCTTCCATCTTCGTGTGGTTTGAGAACTATCAAATGCTATTTGAATCGAGTGAGTACCTCAACTCGATTGGCTTCACCTTGATGTTTGCGATTGTGGTCTCTTTCCTATCGCTTACTTTAGCGCTGCTGCTCGCGGTTAAAGCTGACAATATCATTCATGGTCAAGGGGCTTACAAAGTCACTCTCACTTGGGTTTATGCAGTTGCACCCGCGATAGCAGGCGTTATCGGTGCTTTCTTGTTTAATCCACACATTGGTGTATTTACTGAATTATTTGCCGTTGTGGGTTGGGACTTCAGTTTCCAAACCGATCCTGTTGATGCCACGTTTGCTCTGATTTTGGTGTCCGTGTGGAAACAGGTTTCGGTGAACTTCATCTACTTTCTAGCGGGGCTTCAATCGATCTCTTACGCCGTAAAAGAAGCAGCGATGCTGGATTGTATCAGTGACTCGAAACGTTTCTGGACCATCACTTTCCCACTACTCGCCCCAACTGGCTTCTTTCTATTGGTCATCAACCTCACCTACTCGTTCTTTGAAACCTTTGGTGTGATAGACACCATGACCAATGGCGGTCCAGGTGGTGGCACCACTTCGTTAGTCTACAAAGTGTATCGAGATGGTTTTGTCGGCGCAGATTTGGGCGGCAGCTCCGCACAATCAGTTGTGCTTTTACTGTTGGTCCTCACTCTTACATTTATCCAGTTTCGCGTTGTAGAAAAGCGTGTTCATTATTAGCCCACTACAGCTAGGTTTTAACGCGCAGGAGTTATCTATGAAAAGTAATAAGGTCTCTGACCATCTAATTTTAATTGCTGGGATGCTGTTTATGTTGGTCCCTATCTGGCTAATCTTCGCCAGTTCGACCCACAACCCAAACACTATTGTCAGCGAAGGCCTGCAATGGCTACCGGGCGATAACTTAACGGCCATTTATAGCGAAGCTTGGAACAAAAGCATGGGCTTTAGTGGCGAAGTCACCGCCAGCAAAATGATCACCAACTCAATGATCATGGGGTTAGGTTTTGCGATCGGTAAAATCATCATTTCGATGATGGCAGCGTATGCATTGGTCTACTTTCGACTACCTTACGCCACGGCGTGGTTTTGGTTGATTTTTGTGACCCTGCTATTGCCATTGGAGGTTCGCATAATCCCATCTTACGAAGTTGTTGCAGGGCTCGGTCTTCTTAATAGCTACACAGGGTTGATTCTGCCTTTGATCGCCTCAGCCACCGCGACCTTCTTTTTTAGGCAATTCTTCAAAACCATCCCCGATGAATTGTTAGAAGCCGCACAGTTAGACAACGCAGGTCCATTTCGATTCTTTGTCGATATCTTGCTGCCTCTTTCTAGAACCATGATCGCCGCGATTTTCATCATCATGTTTGTGGTGGGTTGGAACCAATACTTATGGCCGATCATGATGACTACCGATGAAGGCTACAACACCATCGTGATGGGGATAAAACAAGTGCTCAACAACATCAATGAAACCAGTTTACCGCGCTATGACTATGCTTTCGCCATGGTGATTTTAGCCATGTTGCCACCCGTTTTAGTGGTGGTCGTATTTCAGTGTTGGTTTGTAAAAGGGCTAGTAGAAAGTGAAAAATAATAACGACACAACTCAAATGAACAATAACCGCATTCAATCTCTCAATGAGTACAAGACATCTCACCTGCCTTCTCACCAAGCTATCCACAAAAATACAGAGGACACCTCGATGCCAAAACTAAAACAGACGCTAACGCACAACCAAGCCAACCAGGATTGTATGCGTAAAGCTCCCACCATGTTGGGTATCAAAAACTTGGTGAAGACGTATGAAAATGGCCATCAAGCCGTCAAAGGCGTCTCGCTTGATATCGATGAGGGTGAATTCCTTGTTTTGGTCGGCCCTTCTGGTTGTGGAAAGTCTTCTATCTTACGTTCCATTGCAGGTTTGGAAAGCATCTCTGGCGGTGAGATACACTTAGCTGGTCGTCGGGTCGATACCGAGAAACCAGCCCTGCGTGATATCGCGATGGTTTTCCAGAATTACGCACTCTACCCTCACATGACGGTGTATAAGAACCTCGCTTATGGCTTAAAGAACCGAGGTGTCAGTCAGCACCTTATTGAAGAGAAGATTGAAAGAGTCGCCAAAACACTGAAAATAGAAGAGTACCTAGATCGCAAGCCCGCCAAATTATCTGGAGGTCAGCGCCAACGAGTTGCTATGGGGCGAGCAATCGTCCGCGATCCACAATTGTTCTTGTTTGATGAACCTTTGTCTAACCTAGATGCCTCACTGCGTGCTCACATGAGACTAGAAATCAAAAAACTGCAGCGCGAACTCGGTGTCACTAGTGTTTACGTCACTCACGACCAAGTTGAAGCCATGACGCTAGCAGACAGAATCGTAGTACTCAACAAAGGTCAGATAGAGCAAGTCGGTACACCAAGAGAGGTCTACCACCAGCCAGCGAGTATCTTTGTGGCAAGCTTCATTGGCAGCCCTGCGATGAATTTCTTACCAGCAACACTTGACGACGGCTACCTTGAGATTGGCGATCAGCAAATGTACTTACCAGAATACGCTCACGTTAAGAACACCACTATCACGCTTGGTATTCGCCCAGAGCACTCAGAGGTTTGTACCGAATTAGTCATGAACGCTCTACCGCTTGAATTACGCATCAGCGTGGTTGAGCCTTTAGGGCCAAATCAATTAGTTCATGGCCTTGTGAACGAACAACCTTTTATTGCAGTGACACCCGAAACGACGTTGTCCCAAGCCGTCCCCCTCGGGCTAAGCATCGATAAATCCAACCTGCATATTTTTGACAATCTTGGCAAACGCATTCACCCAAGTAACTTCACATCACAGGAGTCACACGAAGATGCGACAAGCTTAACGACGGCTCTAGCTTAATCGAGTACACTGATATTTAATGCGTTTTTACGGTGCGTCTTTAAGAAGGATTAATTATGTCGTCTATCATCGTAGGTCATCGGGGTGTAGCAGGTACTCACCCAGAAAATACCAAAGCAAGCATTGAACAAGCGGCTAAACTCGGATTGAAATGGATTGAAGTTGATATTCAGCCCACTCAGGATGACCAGCTGGTCGTCTGTCACGACCACACACTAGAGCGTTGTAGTGACGGTCAAGGGCGTGTTGATGAACATACCTTGGCAGAATTGCGCCTGTTAGATTTTGGTAGCTGGAAATCGGAAAAGTTCGCTGGAGAAAAAATACTGACTCTAGGAGAGTTGCTCGCGCTTGTTAAGCAACATGATCTCAGCGTCAACCTCGAAATTAAAGTCGACAGCCGACATCAAGCCCCTCATGTGGTTGATCTGTTACACGACGAGTTGATTCGCTCAAATCTGGACACTGATAAGGTTTTATTATCGAGCTTCAGCCATAAGGTGGTTGCTGAAATGGCTCGTCATTTGCCGAGATATCGAGTGGGGGTGATCACTGAGCAACTGACTCAAGATGATCTGATGCTCATCAATGAGGTCAAAGCGTTCAGCTGTCACATGAACTATGAACACGTTGATCAGAGCGATCTTGACACACTCAACGAAGCAAACATTCAAGCATGGTGCTACACCGTCAATGACCCGTCTCGCTTCAAATTCCTCTCAAAAGTAGATGCCGTATTCACTGATTTTCCGAATCAATTCAACTCTATAAATTGAGCTCGTAAATACCGCAAAAATAGCCTCGATAAACTTTAAAATTAACTCCCGGGAAGCCTTAAAATTAAGTAGCAAACACAAGTGAGTAGGAGTACATTCCGCTACTCACTTGGTTTCACTAGCTCGCCTTATTAGACAGCTTCATTGGTTACTTAATTTATGGATCTCATTTTTAGTCCAACTTTCCCAATTTTGGGTGCAATTTTCATTTTCGCCGCTATTGTTCGTGGCTTCTCAGGTTTTGGGTTCACCTTAGTGGCATTGCCATTAAGTGCGTTATTCGTGCCTGTTATCGAACTGGTTCCCGTTTTCATGCTGATCGACCTGTTAGGCAATATCCAATTGCTGCCGAAGGTTAAACATCATGTAAATTGGCGCTGGGTTTCAAAAGTATTTATCCCTTGTTTGGCCTTCACTCCCGTCGGCTTACTGTTGCTCAAATCTGTTAGCCAAGACACGATCATCTTGATCATCAGTGCCTTCATTTTTGCGTCTGCACTTATGATCTACAAAGGGTTCCAATACAAAAGCGAACCTAGGTTTGCTCCCTATATTTTAGGCAGCCTTGCCGGGGTTATGAATGGCGCAGCTTCAATGTCTGGGCCTCCGGTTGGCACGCATGCACTTGCAAGTCCTGTCGAGCCTCACATTGCCAGAGCAGGCCTGATCGCGTTCTTTGTACTGGCTGATTCGAGTGCGTTTGTTTCAGCATCGATAGCAGGCTTAGTCGACCGTGATGTGGTCTGGATTACTATGGTACTTTTGCCAAGCAGCATGTTTGGTGGCTATGTCGGGTCTAAATTGTTCGAGAGGTTTGGCGGAGAAAAATTCAAGCCAGTCACCATTGCACTGCTGATCGTAATTGCTATATTCAGTGCAGGTCGAGTACTCGTCTAAATTGGGTAAGTGAAAACTTAATCTGCGTAAGTGAAAATCTAAACTGAACGAGTAAAACAATTTGGGTGCTACCATTCGATATGGATAGGAGTGCCCATTTTAACTAGTTCAATAAACGCATCCATATCTTGGTTCGTTAAAGCAATACAACCATCCGTCCAATCAAAGCTTTGTATAAAGCTCGGTGAACGGCGCTCACCATTTTTAATACCGTGGATTTTGATGTTCCCGCCAGGATCAACTTCATTTTCTTTTGCCCACTGCATATCCGAAGGTTGCGGGTAGCTGATATGCACTGAGCGATGAAAATCCGATTCTTCCAAAACATAGTCAAGCTGGTATTGCCCTTCTGGCGTTCGGTTGTCCCCTTCAAAGCGCTTATGCCCTTTCGGTTGTTTACCTAGTGCAATACGAAATTCCTGAACCACTTCCTCCCCTTTAAGTAGGTACATTCTACGTTTCGATTTATCAACCTTAACCAAAGTGACCACTTGCAATATCGGGTCTATACCAGAAGGTGCATCAGGTAGAGCGTAAAACTCTTGAGAGGAGCTTTGAGATGGATCTAGTGAAGAGCGCTGAGAAAGCTGGCCGACCTTTTGTTGAGAGTCCCCTTCAAGAGCATCGTCCAGAACCATGACATGTTTTGAATTCTCAGTGACCGATGATGTAGGTGTGCGATTAGAATGGGAGGTTGCTGACTCAAACACAATGGTTTCGATAGCGGTCGCATCAGACACAATTTTTTCGACGACGAGCTTCTCTGCATAAGTAAGCGAAGTAAAAAAGAGTAAGCACAACGATAAAGGCCAAATCAAACGCACCCCTAAATCTCCTCAAAACGCATAGACATGGTTCGAGATTGAGTTTCCATCCCTAACGACTCATAAAAACCCTGAGCTTGCTGGTTGAACTCCATTACTTCTAACCTAAGCTCGATAGCACCACTCGCTTGAGCCCACTGATTGAATGACTTCATTAAAGCTCGACCAACGCCTTGGCTTTGAACTTGATCGTTGACCACAATCGTATTCACTCTTGCCACTTTATGCGGCTGAATAAAGCTCACCCCTTTGTTCTGTGTCACCTTCCCGGCTAAGAAACCAACCACTTGTTGATCATCAACGGCAACTAAGAAAGCCCCTACAGGATCGATCATCAACCCTAGCCAGTATTCTTCAGTGTCGGTAAAACCCAATGAAGGTGGCGCAAATACCATAGGGGCACCAAGATGATGTTGACGATTTATCTGCTCAGAAAGCGCTAAAATAGAGCGAATGTCAGTTACCTTTGCGGTACGGATTTGCATATCATCACCTTGTTTGAATTCCATAGTACCTTAGCAAAAATGACTTCGTTGTGCACCGTTGTACTGGCTAACTCAGCCGCACTGTCATTGATGTAGATTGATATTAGGCTGTTATCTGGACAAACTGTTCCGCAAATCTACGACACACTAGCAACCTTTGAATGCTACTATCTCTGCAGAATCAATACACTAACGACTGGACACCTATATGATTAAGTTTGCTGTAATTGGAACGAATTGGATTACACAAAAGTTTGTTCAAGCTGCTCACGAATCTCAATCAATGCAACTTGCTGCGGTTTACTCTCGAAATCTAGACAGCGCGGCACAGTTCGCTCAAGAATTTGACGTTGAAACGACTTATGACTCTCTCGAAGCATTAGCCAGTGACAGTACAATAACAGCGGTTTACATCGCATCTCCAAACTCAATGCACTGTGAGCAATCGGTCTTGATGATGAAGCACGGCAAGCATGTGATTTGTGAAAAGCCTGTCGCGTCAAATATTGATGAAGCCACTCGAATGTTTGAAGTCGCAGAACAAAACGGCGTGGTGTTATTTGAAGCGTACAAATCTCAGTTTCTACCGAACTTTAAACAAATCCAACTTGGGTTAGAAAAGATTGGTAAGGTACATAAAGCACACATCAACTACTGCCAGTATTCATCGCGCTACCAAAAATACCTCAACGGTGAAAATCCAAATACGTTCAACCCTGCCTTCTCAAACGGCTCAATGGTAGACATTGGTTTCTATTGTGTCGCCGCTTCCGTGGCACTGTTTGGCAAGCCTCAAGCAGCTCACGCTTCTGCTAAATTGCTTGATTCTGGCGTGGATGCTCATGGCTGTGCAATCTTTCAATATCCAGAGTTTGACGTGACCCTTGCGCACTCCAAAGTCAGTGACTCTTATGCACCTAGTGAAATCCAAGGTGAACGAGGGGCGATCATTATCGATCACATTGCCGAATGTACCGACATTAAGATCCGTTACCGTGATGGTCGTGTTGAGAACCTTACTCAAGCGCAAAGCGAAAATTCGATGTGTTACGAGGCGCAAGCCTTTACAGACTGTATTGCTGGCGACAGCACAACACAAACACAAGCCCAACAACGCGCCTTAACCGTTGCCAAGTTAATTACAGAGATGCGTCAGCAAGTTGGTGTCGTTTATCCTGCAGACAAATAACACAGCTGAATGAACTAACAACCTGATTTTTAAAAGATACTGATTTATGCATAAGTAAATTTAATCTTTACGATAAATAACTGGATTAGTTGATTGAAGTGTCATCTGTTTAAATCCTCGTTCGATATCTATCGTATTTATTTAATTTATTGAAGGTGTGTAAAGTGTTTTCAGTTGACGATCGCGTTGTAGCAACAAAAGGTGTTGAACTTGGTGAAATGGTAGTAACTGGCCTAAGCGCTGGTGGCGGCTACGTTCACGTTACAACTGTAGAAGGCGCAATGACGCTTACTTACCCAACGCAAGACCTTAAAAAAGCATAGTTTAGCCACTCTGCTCTTTTAGTAGTCACTCTGCTAAAGGTAACAACATTGAGGCTTTGGCTGACTTCACTCTTCTGCATTAGAGTGAGCAGCCAGAGCCTTTTTTATATTTGTGACTCCCCCATCACCCTCTTCATTTATCAAGCAAATCACAACTAACTTGAAAAATCGAAGCTCCCCGAAACATTGTCCTTACGAGCTTAGATTTTTTATGACTCCGCTGTCTTTGATTACAGTAATCGCCTTCTCAACCCTGTACGTTCCAAGATTCGTGTCGAAATCTCTTCAACAGACAGTGACGAGGTGTTGATGTATGGAATGGCTTCACGTCTGAACAACCCTTCAACCGTTTGCAGCTCATACAAACATTGAGAGTCACTCGCGTATTCACTGCCTGCCAATCGATTTTCACGGATCTCGGTCAGCCTTTCCGCATCAATCGTCAAACCAAACAACTTATGGCGATATATCTCAAACTCCGGTAACAACCTTAAGCGAGCAATATCATCATGGATAAACGGATAGTTTGCGACGCGTAAACCAAACTGCATTGCCATGTACAAGCTCGTTGGCGTTTTACCGCTGCGAGAGACTCCCAACAAGATAATGTCTGCCTCTTCCAAGCCTTTTAAAGTAATGCCGTCGTCGTGCGCTAACGTGTATTCGATAGCAGCAATACGGTCGAAGTATTTGTCCGAGTCTTTATTAACGCTACGAGAACGCTGCAGCTTCGGCTTAGGCGCCATTTTCGTATCATCTTGCACTTTCTGCACGATACTCTCTAACACGTCATAACAATGCGCAGGCGCATCTAACAGCTTGAGTTTTATCTCCGGAATCACAATCGAGAAAAAGACCAAAGGTTCATGGCCTGTTGCTCGATATGAAATCTCGATCTCTTTCAATAAATCAGAAAGTTTGTCTTCACTTTCGACAAACGGGAAGGTTTTTTCATTAGCTTCGAATGGGAATTGACCTAGAACAACATGCCCTAAAGTCTCACATGTTATGGCCGTTCCATCAGAAACATAGAATACATCACGACTTTGGATATCAATTTGCATTTTTTATTTAATGTTTAAAATTATTTTGAGTAGGATGGGAACCATAATATATATAACGAAACCCTGCTGACTATTACGTCCCCCACAGCTTTAGAAAATAATTTACATTTTTTTAAACTGATACGTAATCGTTTGCCTTTAAATCCCTACAATGCTTGCTATGTTTCTGGAGAAATAAATGCAAAATAACACCCTATGGTTCAATGGCCTTTCCATGGAAGATGTCGACAAAGTCGGCGGTAAGAATGCTTCACTTGGCGAGATGGTGTCTAACCTAGCCAACGCTGGCGTATCGGTACCAAATGGTTTTGCTACCACATCTTATGCGTTTAATAACTTTCTTGACTACAAAGGTCTTGATGAACGCATTCACCAACTCCTTGATGAACTTGATGTTGAAGACGTTGACGCACTGCGTAAGACAGGTGCAACGATTCGACAATGGGTTCTAGACGCGCCATTCCCAGAATCACTAGAGCAAGATATCCGTGATAACTACCGCGAACTGATTGAAGGCAACGAAGAATTGTCTATTGCGGTTCGTTCATCGGCAACGGCTGAAGACCTTCCAGATGCTTCTTTCGCAGGCCAACAAGAAACCTTCCTTAACGTGAAAGGTATCGATGCGGTTATCGAAGCAACGAAACACGTGTTCGCTTCACTATTTAACGACCGTGCTATCTCTTACCGCGTGCACCAAGGCTTTGATCACCGTGGCATTTCATTGTCTGCGGGCATTCAACGTATGGTTCGCTCAGACAAAGCCTCTTCAGGTGTGATGTTCACGCTTGATACTGAGTCAGGCTTCGACCAAGTGGTGTTCATTACCTCTTCTTGGGGTCTAGGTGAAATGGTTGTACAAGGCGCAGTGAACCCAGACGAGTTCTATGTTCACAAGCCAATGTTAGAAGCGGGTCACTATCCAGTCGTTAAAAAGACGTTTGGTTCTAAGTTGATCAAGATGATCTACTCAACCAACCAAGAGATCGGCAAACAAGTTGATATCATCGATACGGATACTCAAGAGCGTAACGAGTTCTCATTGAACGATGAAGAGATCAAAGAGCTAGCAAAACAAGCGATGATCATCGAGAAGCACTACCAACGTCCGATGGACATTGAGTGGGCAAAAGATGGCATCGACGGCAAGCTTTACATCGTTCAAGCTCGACCAGAAACGGTATGTTCTCAAAGTGACCAAAACGTTATCGAGCGTTACGAGCTAAACAATAAGGCGGATGTCTTGGTTGAAGGTCGTGCTATCGGTCAGCGTATCGGTTCAGGCCCTGTTCGCTTGGTTGATTCTCTAGACCAAATGTCACTGGTTCAAGAAGGCGACGTGCTAGTAACTGACATGACAGACCCAGACTGGGAACCTGTAATGAAGAAAGCCTCTGCGATTGTCACTAACCGTGGCGGCCGTACTTGTCACGCAGCAATCATTGCTCGTGAGCTAGGCATTCCTGCCATTGTTGGTTGTGGTACCGCGACAAGCAGCCTGAATGATGGCGACACCGTAACAGTGTCATGTTCAGAAGGTGAAACAGGCTACGTTTACAACGGCGAACTCGACTTTGAAATCAAACGTTCTGAGGTTGATGAGCTACCAATGCTGCCAACTAAAGTAATGATGAACGTGGGTAACCCAGATCGTGCCTTCGACTTCGCTCAAATCCCGAACGAAGGTGTTGGCCTTGCTCGTCTTGAATTCATCATCAACAAGATGATCGGTATTCACCCTAAAGCTCTGCTGAACTTCGATGAGCAAACGGACGAGATCAAAGCAGAAATCAACCAGCGAATTCGTGGCTACAAAGATCCTATCGATTTCTACGTAAGCAAGCTAACGGAAGGCATCGCGACTATCGCGTCTGCATTCTGGCCTAAGCGTGTAATCGTACGTATGTCTGACTTTAAGTCGAACGAGTACAGCAACCTTGTTGGCGGTAAAACATTTGAACCACATGAAGAAAACCCAATGCTGGGCTTCCGTGGTGCATCCCGTTACATCTCTCCAGTATTTGAAGACTGTTTCGAGCTAGAAACTCAAGCGCTAAAACGCGTTCGTAACGAGATGGGACTAAAGAACGTTGAAATCATGATCCCATTCGTTCGCACCCCGAGCGAAGCGGCATCAGTTATCGACATTCTGGCTAAGTTTAACCTACGTCGTGGCGACCAAGGTCTGAAAGTCATCATGATGTGTGAGCTACCATCGAATGCGATATTGGCTGATGAGTTCTTGAAGTACTTCGATGGCTTCTCTATCGGTTCAAACGACATGACACAGCTGACACTTGGCCTAGACCGAGATTCAGGTGACGTTGCGCACTTATTCGATGAGCGTAACCCAGCAGTGAAAGCGATGCTAAAAATGGCAATCGATGCCGCGGCTAAAGCGGGTAAATACGTAGGTATTTGTGGCCAAGGTCCATCTGACCATGACGACCTAGCCGAGTGGTTAATGGAGCAAGGCATCAGCTCGGTTTCATTGAACCCAGATACAGTTATCGACACATGGCTGAAACTGGGTAACGTTGCGAATAAGTAACACTTAACCACCCAAAAGTCGCTTTCACAAAAAGTAAATACTACAAAGCCAGTCACTACGACTGGCTTTTTGTTCACCGAAAGCCAACAAAGTTAATCTGCCTATCGCAACAAACATTGGTATCGAGCTGACCTTACGTTATCCTTTACGCAATTCTTCATTGAGAGGATTGTCACCACGACAACCCTGACTTCAAGACTGATAAGAGTGTTATGAATTCGACTACCGCAACTCCCTCGCCATCTCTTGGCCGACAACTCTATACAATGACATGGCCAATGCTGTTTGGGGTGCTTTCCCTAATGAGCTTCCAGCTTGTAGACAGTGCTTTTATTGGCCAACTGGGCGTGCTGCCACTCGCCGTTCAAGGTTTCACACTTCCAATACAGATGATCATCATTGGTATTCAAGTCGGGTTAGGTATCGCGACCACTGCGGTTATCGCGAGAGCTATTGGCGCGAACGAGACACGCTACGCTAAGCAGCTTGGTGGACTAGTGATTGCGATGGGCAGCGTGAGTGTCGCGCTTTTCTCCGTCATCATATACCTGCTTCGTGGGCCAATTTTACAGTTGTTAGATGCGCCACCGACAGTATTGCCGATCATCGATTCTTATTGGATCTATTGGTTGGTCAGCTCTTGGACAGGTGCGCTGCTCTACTTTTTCTACAGCGTGTGTCGTGCCAACGGTAATACTATGCTGCCCGGCTCAATGATGATCGCGACCAGTATCATCAACTTGATATTGGACCCGATTTTCATCTTTACCCTCGACATGGGCATTAATGGAGCCGCCATTGCGACCATCTTAGCATTCGGCGCGGGTATCTTTATCGTTGCTCCAAAAGTGACTAAAAAGCATTGGATGACCTTCGACTGGCACGATCTTGATATCGGTAAGAGTGTTCGTTCCATTGGTAACATCATGGGTCCCGCGATGATCAGTCAATTGCTACCGCCAGTTTCATCAATGTTCGCCACAAAACTGCTTGCAGGCTATGGCACCGCTGCAGTTGCAGCTTGGGCATTGGGTTCGCGTTTTGAATTCTTCTCAATTGTCGCCGTGCTAGCACTGACAATGTCGATGCCTCCAATGATTGGCCGCATGCTGGGAGAGAACAACCTCGAAAACATACGTAGGCTCGTTAAGATTGCGGTGATGTTTGTATTGGGTTTCCAGTTGGTGATTGCATTGGTAACTTGGCTGCTCTCAGGTGGACTGGCAAACCTAATGACCAGTGAAAGCGAAGTCTCAATGATTTTGAACTATCACCTACTGATCGTTCCTATCAGCTTAGGTCCATTGGGAATTTGTATGCTGATGGTTTCTGTTTCTAACGCTCTGGGCAAGTCTTACACCGCATTAACGATTTCAGCGTTGCGTCTGTTTGCCTTCTTCTTGCCTTGCCTGTGGGTTGGCTCTCAGCTTGCTGGAATTGAAGGTCTATTCTGGGGCGCTATGGTGGGTAATGTACTTGCCGGAACATGTGCATGGTTTATGTACCAACGCGCACTTGGGCAAGTCGAGGCTAAGCTTGTTAATTAATCAGTTAGCGTACTAAACGGCTTGTCAGCTAATCCGCTAGCAAGTTGTTAAATACAAGAAAGCAGCCACTTAGGTTGCTTTTTTTGTTCTCAGGCGAAGATATTGGATTCAAGTTTGTTCAAAATAATTCAAAAACTCACAGCAACCTTCTCGGAACAGTCGTAAAGCCTCTGCCAGTTTTCCATCATCCCAATGCAATCACTCAAGGCTTTCTAATCGCTCAGCCTAACTAGAGTCATCAAAGCGAAGATCATAAAAGCGAGGAGGGCAAAACCTTGGCAGGGTTACCAACCACAATTGAGTATGGAGACTCGCCTTTGGTAGCCCTGTCAACGTAGACAATCGAGCGATTCAAATCTACCATCAACATCAACATCAATGAACTAATCATTCCGTTGTCTCAAAGTACTTCACCAATCCGAAACTACAAGACTTCAGTTTCATTCGGAACGATTTAAAAAAGAAGTCATTACAGTAAATCTGCCATTTTGAATAGTTCGGACGCCCTTCTTTACCAAATTCAAGACGTAAAAAAGCCCGCTGATTTCTCAGCGGGCTTTCTAATGGTGGTGGAGGGATAGGGATTTGAACCCTAGAACCGCTATTAACGGTTGCCGGTTTTCAAGACCGGTGCTTTCGACCACTCAGCCATCCCTCCAACAAATTGTCATCAACAGATTAGTACACTGGTGATGTTGTTACTTGCTACGCAAATAACGAGACCTTTTGTCTTGTCTATTTAAATAGACAAAGTCGAAATTAAAGCCTGGCGATGTCCTACTCTCACATGGGGAAACCCCACACTACCATCGGCGCTATTGTGTTTCACTTCTGAGTTCGGCATGGAATCAGGTGGGTCCACAATGCTATGGTCGCCAAGCAAATTTTAAAATTCGGAAAACAAACTGATTCAACAAGGTCTGTCTTTGAGTCCACAAAACCCCTTGGGTGTTGTATGGTTAAGCCTCACGGGCAATTAGTACAGGTTAGCTCAATGCCTCGCAGCACTTACACACCCTGCCTATCAACGTCGTAGTCTACGACAACCCTTTAGGACACTTATAGTGCCAGGGAAAACTCATCTCAAGGCTCGCTTCCCGCTTAGATGCTTTCAGCGGTTATCGATTCCGAACTTAGCTACCGGGCAATGCCATTGGCATGACAACCCGAACACCAGAGGTTCGTCCACTCCGGTCCTCTCGTACTAGGAGCAGCCCCTTTCAATTTTCCAACGCCCACGGCAGATAGGGACCGAACTGTCTCACGACGTTCTAAACCCAGCTCGCGTACCACTTTAAATGGCGAACAGCCATACCCTTGGGACCGACTTCAGCCCCAGGATGTGATGAGCCGACATCGAGGTGCCAAACACCGCCGTCGATATGAACTCTTGGGCGGTATCAGCCTGTTATCCCCGGAGTACCTTTTATCCGTTGAGCGATGGCCCTTCCATTCAGAACCACCGGATCACTATGACCTGCTTTCGCACCTGCTCGAATTGTCATTCTCGCAGTCAAGCGGGCTTATGCCATTGCACTAACCACACGATGTCCAACCGTGTTTAGCCCACCTTCGTGCTCCTCCGTTACTCTTTGGGAGGAGACCGCCCCAGTCAAACTACCCACCAGGCACTGTCCGTAATCCCGATTCAGGGACCAACGTTAGAACATCAAAACTACAAGGGTGGTATTTCAAGGACGACTCCACCACATCTAGCGACGCGGTTTCAAAGTCTCCCACCTATCCTACACATGTAGGTTCAATGTTCAGTGCCAAGCTGTAGTAAAGGTTCACGGGGTCTTTCCGTCTAGCCGCGGGTACACTGCATCTTCACAGCGATTTCAATTTCACTGAGTCTCGGGTGGAGACAGCGTGGCCATCATTACGCCATTCGTGCAGGTCGGAACTTACCCGACAAGGAATTTCGCTACCTTAGGACCGTTATAGTTACGGCCGCCGTTTACCGGGGCTTCGATCAAGAGCTTCGACCGAAGTCTAACCCCATCAATTAACCTTCCGGCACCGGGCAGGCGTCACACCGTATACGTCATCTTACGATTTTGCACAGTGCTGTGTTTTTAATAAACAGTTGCAGCCACCTGGTATCTGCGACTCTCGTCTGCTCCATCCGCAAGGGACTTCACTGATAAGAGCGTACCTTCTCCCGAAGTTACGGTACCATTTTGCCTAGTTCCTTCACCCGAGTTCTCTCAAGCGCCTTGGTATTCTCTACCCGACCACCTGTGTCGGTTTGGGGTACGATTCCTTACAATCTGAAGCTTAGAGGCTTTTCCTGGAAGCATGGCATCAATGACTTCACTACCGTAGTAGCTCGACATCGTATCTCAGCGTTAAGAAAGTCCGGATTTACCTAAACTTTCCGCCTACGTACTTGAACCTGGACAACCGTCGCCAGGCCCACCTAGCCTTCTCCGTCCCCCCATCGCAATTGTAAGAAGTACGGGAATATTAACCCGTTTCCCATCGACTACGCCTTTCGGCCTCGCCTTAGGAGTCGACTTACCCTGCCCCGATTAACGTTGGACAGGAACCCTTGGTCTTCCGGCGAGGGAGTTTTTCACTCCCTTTATCGTTACTCATGTCAGCATTCGCACTTCTGATACCTCCAGCAGCCCTTACAGACCACCTTCAACGGCTTACAGAACGCTCCCCTACCCCACATACCCTAAGGTACGTAGCCGCAGCTTCGGTGTATAGCTTAGCCCCGTTACATCTTCCGCGCAGGCCGACTCGACCAGTGAGCTATTACGCTTTCTTTAAATGATGGCTGCTTCTAAGCCAACATCCTGGCTGTCTGAGCCTTCCCACATCGTTTCCCACTTAGCTATACTTTGGGACCTTAGCTGGCGGTCTGGGTTGTTTCCCTCTCCACGACGGACGTTAGCACCCGCCGTGTGTCTCCCGGATAGTACTTACTGGTATTCGGAGTTTGCAAAGGGTTGGTAAGTCGGGATGACCCCCTAGCCTTAACAGTGCTCTACCCCCAGTAGTATTCGTCCGAGGCGCTACCTAAATAGCTTTCGGGGAGAACCAGCTATCTCCAGGTTTGATTGGCCTTTCACCCCTAGCCACAAGTCATCCGCTAATTTTTCAACATTAGTCGGTTCGGTCCTCCAGTTGATGTTACTCAACCTTCAACCTGCCCATGGCTAGATCACCTGGTTTCGGGTCTAATCCTAGCAACTGTACGCCCAGTTAAGACTCGGTTTCCCTACGGCTCCCCTAAACGGTTAACCTTGCTACTAAAATTAAGTCGCTGACCCATTATACAAAAGGTACGCAGTCACACCACGAAGGTGCTCCTACTGCTTGTACGTACACGGTTTCAGGTTCTATTTCACTCCCCTCACAGGGGTTCTTTTCGCCTTTCCCTCACGGTACTGGTTCACTATCGGTCAGTCAGTAGTATTTAGCCTTGGAGGATGGTCCCCCCATATTCAGACAGGATATCACGTGTCCCGCCCTACTCGATTTCACTGATTATGATGTGTCGGTTACGGGGCTATCACCCTTTATTGCGAGACTTTCCAGACTCTTCACCTGCATCATTAAAAGCTTAAGGGCTAATCCAATTTCGCTCGCCGCTACTTTCGGAATCTCGGTTGATTTCTCTTCCTCGGGGTACTTAGATGTTTCAGTTCCCCCGGTTTGCCTCCTGTTGCTATGTATTCACAACAGGATACGTGCTT
>NZ_OSDX01000086.1:0-17221 GCF_900382755.1 Vibrio sp. Evd11 | reverse complement strand
TAGCCTCAAGGAACAATCACCACCGCCCTAGGCGGTGGTTTTGAGGAGCCAATAAAAATAAAACGCTTTTCCCTTTTGGTGGCCCCGCGCCACCTTTTTTGTTTTGGCTACTGGCTACTGGCTACTGGCGAAATAAAACAGCTCATCACTCTTCAGAACAACCTCATTAAATCGCACTGGGCACTAAGCGCGTCCAACCTAACAGCAGCATAGAAGCACACATAACCCAAACAACAGTGGCTAATGAGAGTGTCGACACCAAGTTATAGCGATAACTGAACACATAAACCGCGCCAAGATAAGCCGCGTATGGCACAAGCGAAAACAGCCCAAATAGCGCCGTTGTGCGTAACTCCACCATAGTTTGTTCAGTACCAACAATGTAATGAGCAATCAAAGCAAAGGTAGGAAACAACGGCACTAAGCCAGCGATGTAAAAGCTCTTACTCTTCGACAACAGCGCAATCAGTAAAACGGCAGCCGCACCAAGCAAGCATTTAAAAAACAGTGAGATCATTTCAATACGTTATCCAACAAACCAACAAACCAACAAACCAACAAAGGCTCTAGAGGGTAAACTCATATAGCGCCCATAAAAACGCCACACGTCACATATGCACGTGTGGCTTATAAAGTAATCGACACAATTATCAGATTAGTGACTCAAGATCACCTGATTTCGCCCAGAATGCTTCGCTTGATATAAGGCTTCATCAGCGCGTGCGATCGTCTCCGTCACCCTCTCTTGCTTCATTTCAGCAATGCCAATACTGCAAGTGAGCGAATCACCATGGATCCAAAGGTGTTGGCTGACCAAAAGTCGAATCTTCTCCGCCTTTCTTTGCGCTTCACCCGCTTCGGTTTCAGGGCAAAAAACGATAAACTCTTCACCGCCCCAACGCACCAATTTATCTGTCGCGCTAATAGAGCTTCCCACCACCATACTGAACTCACGCAAAATATGGTCGCCCATTTGGTGTCCGTATTTATCGTTCACACTCTTAAAGTAATCAATATCTAAATACAGCATGCTCAGCTTTCCATGACCCTGCTTCACATGCTGTGACTGCATCTTCAACCAATCACGAATCGCGTGACGGTTGAGTATTCCAGTCAACTCATCTCGGTGAGCCATTTCTGAAAACTCGAAGTTTTGTTCTCTCAATGCTCGATTGACGTTCTTCAAGTGATGATGTCTTTTCTCTGCAATCACCATGCGCTTTCTTGATCGGTGCAACTCTGAAAGCAGGAACGCAGTACCCGTCCCTACCCAAACAAACAGCAAGATCATAAACAAGCTTTCGCCCGTGATATACGTACCTTCGAACTCTATACTGCGTATGACAATTCGATGGTGACCAAGCTTCGCACCCGATGCCGTCGCGAATTCGACCATGTTGACGTTCGAATACTCAGGCGCTGAATGCTCCAACGCGATATCGTTATCGGCGAGCCACCATGTCATCACTTGTAAATTGTCGATCGGAATCTCAATAACTCCGCCATCCACACCAGGCGAAAACTCCATACCGTTGTACTTATGCGTGTACTCGTCATCAGGAATTGAGTAAGCGGGATTATAGTTGCGTAGATAAGTTCTTAAACGGCCGCTTGAATCCGCTTCCGCATGATAATCAATATTCACTCTAAAGGTGTGGTACTGAGACAGGTCAAGGCCAACGGTGATGTCTGGATTAATACGAATCGATAGGCCGCAATAAGGCCACGGATACTCTGACTCTTTAAGCTCACAGTCGAGAATATACTGCCCATTTTGATAGGATAATTGGGACGTACTGACGCCTCTATCTACTTGATCGCTGGTCGCGATAAATTCATATTGGTCAGGCGTAATTGCCGTTATCACACGATTTCCGCTCACACGGTAATACTGGACAATCGCCAGTGTCGTGATAACTAAAAAGATGACTATTTTATGGATCCACTTCACGTCTAAGCTTCCGGCTTAAGGTCCCTATAGTTGGGATTTCACGATAAAAAATAAGTTAGGTAAATTAGTGATCTTAATGCCAATAATTTACTAAAAAACGTTATATCACGCCTGAACAAAATGTCATACCATAATTTTATCCGCGAATTATTCACGCCGAGAATCAAGTAATATTGCGTATAAAAACAGGCTCTATTTGTTATACTCATCGCATAATCATCGTTAACCGTAGCGCCTGCTGACAGAGCGTCCGAGTCGACGAAATAATAATCAAAATACAACGAGTAATGTCATGTCTTTATTAGCAAAAGGAACACTCAAGAAAATGAGTGCTTCGCTCGATGGTGCGGTTACCTACCGTTTACCTGTCGGTGAAGAGTTTGTAGAGCTAAACCCTCTAATTGGTAAAACCATCAACCTCACTCACACCGGTAATATTTTTTGCTGCTCGTGTGGCAAGAAAACCAAGAAAAGCTACTCTCAAGGCCACTGCTTTGTGTGTATGAGAAAGCTAGCAAGCTGCGACATGTGCATCATGAAGCCAGAAACTTGCCACTACGATGAAGGCACGTGTCGTGAGCCTGAATGGGGCGAAGCGAACTGCATGGTTGATCACTTCGTTTACCTGTCGAACACATCAAGCCTTAAAGTGGGTATCACTCGTCATACTCAAATCCCGACTCGCTGGATCGACCAAGGTGCCACTCAAGGCCTGCCAATCTTGAAAGTAAAAACTCGTCAGATTTCTGGCCTGATTGAAGTTGAATTGGCAAAGCATATTGCTGACAAAACCAACTGGCGCACGCTGCTAAAAGGCGATGGCGACGATATGGAGTTGGTAGAAAAAGCCAAAGAACTGTTGCCATTGGTTGAGGATAAAATCCAAGAGATCAGAGCGAAGTTTGGTGACGATGCTATCGAGATACTAAGTGAGAACATCACGTCACTCAGCTACCCAGTTGAACAGCACCCTGTGAAGATTGTCTCGCACAACTTTGATAAGAACCCAGAGGTGACAGGTGTACTTCAAGGCATTAAAGGTCAATACCTAATCCTAGATACGGGCGTGATTAACATCCGTAAATTTGGCTCTTACGAAGTTGAAGTGTCTGCATAATTTGTAGAGCTTAAGCGTTTCTCATAGTGAGAACAGCTTAGCTAATAGCCAAAAGCTAAAAATGCCCTGAAGCCAACACTTCAGGGCATTTTCGTTAGGAATTGGCTTCGTTTTGAAACATTAATTCGAGGAATTAATGCGCAACCACATCGCCACACACGCGATTCTTGCCAGCCGCTTTCGCTCGGTAAAGAGATTGGTCAGTTAGGTTAACCAGCGCGTCGATAGAAACAGTGCCCTCGCAAGCTCGACTATCACTCACTCCGATACTCACGCTCACATTAAAACGAACTTGCTCATCAATCTTAAATTCAGTTTGGTTAAACTGTTGGCGAATCAAATCAGCGACTTGATGAGAAACTTGAGGTGACGCGTTAGGGATAAATACAATGAATTCTTCACCGCCCCATCGACCCGTGACACCACCCGCTTTCTCGACATTACGCTTGGTAATATTAGCCAAAGCGCAAATAACCTCGTCACCCACCATATGCCCGTATGTATCATTGATCGATTTGAAGTCATCGATATCCAACAGCATACATGCGAGATGAGTGCCTGAAGCAAGGTGCTCCCGTAACCATTCATAAATGGCTCTTCGGTTAAGCAAGTCGGTCATTTCATCGTAATTCGCTTGGTGAACCAAGCGCTTTTCCAGCATCACTTTTTGAGTCACGTCTTCAAGCACAACCTGAACGGCTGGCTGATCTTTCCAAGTAATCGCATTGTCGTAAATATTAAAAAACCGATGAACACCATCGAACCCAATATTTTCAACCACCGTGCTCGTACCCGACAGTTCACCAGACACAATCGCTTGATAGTGCTTATAAATGCCATCTGTATTTTGCTGTGGCACCAACTCAAGAATGGATTCCAACGCTAAGACTTGCTCGATGGAAGATCCACCTTGCAGTTTGACCCACGATTGATTGACCATCAACGGCTTAAAGTCTCGGTGAACCAAGATGCCCTGCCCTGATTGCATGATCATATCGTGGTACATCTGGTCTTGCTCACGCACCACATTTTGCAGCTGAATCGCAGGAGAAAGATCGATGACTGTGACTTGCAGTGCAGGCCTGCCTTGCCATTCAGTGACATGGTCAATAGAGAACACCGTGAACTCTCTGCCATTGCGATCAATATTGGTATAGGTATGAACCTGAGGGTCTCGTTGACCACCGACGGTTTCTAGATAATTTCTATAGGCCGCAACATGAAAATCTTCTGGAATAAGATCCAGAAAGCTATCAATATTAGACAGTAGTTCTTCGGGGGATGAGTACCCATAGATGCGAGCATAATTAGCGTCAACACTAACTACATTCATATCTTGAATAGTTATTACACCGTACGTGGATTCGAAATTTATTGAAGACATGGCCAACTCCGCACACTCGCTATACTCCTCAAGCTGGAGCATAACAACAAATCCTGCCAACGCTTCCACACAATCTTTCACGCGTTAGGGACATTAATATTGCCTGTAGTATATCGTACTGTTGCGGGCTTCTCTACAATTCAATCACTAGCACGAGTCAACAAAAGTAGACAAGTCTCTCAATCCTATTGTTCGCGTCAGAAAACAGAAAAAGATAACCTATATCTATGTAACTATTATCTTTTTCTAATTTTGGTTTTAAATTGAACGACGTAAGCCGTTCGTTACTCATTCCAATCGGAAAAATAAGAGACTAAGAAGTCGATAGCCAGCCTTGCTCTCTGTGGAAGAAAGCGACGGTTCTGGTATACGATCCAACTGCTGGTTCCTGCTCCCCAATATTCTTCTAGCACTGGAACGAGCTTTCCATTGGCAAGACCGCCATTGAAGCTGCTTTTAGGAAGATAAACAATGCCAAGCCCTTCTTCACAAGCTTTAAGTACCGCACTCGAGTTATTGCTTTTCCAACGCCCATGCACGCGCACCGCATTTAACGGTTTTCCGTCTTTCTCAAACAACCACTGATCACTGTTGGCAATAATACAGCTGTGTAACTTCAACTGTTCTGGCTGTGTTGGAGAACCGAATTGGTCGATGTAGTTCTGACTCGCGGCCGCTGCCATCGGGCGATCGACAAGCTTCCTTGCCACCAAACCCGAATCATCAAGTCGGCCATAACGAATCGCGAAATCAATACCATCTTCGATGAAGTTAACCATATTAGTATTGAAGTTCATTTCGATAGTCAGATCAGGGTGGTCTTTCGCAAATTCCATCAAAGCTGCTGCAACATGATTCTCGGCAAACGCACCCGCCGCACTCACACGCAAAGTACCGCTCAGCTGAGCTTGTTGAGACGTGACTTGTTCATTCGCTTGTTGCAGTCCAATAACCAGATCTTTGCATTGCTGATAATAGGTATGCCCAGACTCGGTCAAACTCACCATACGTGTTGAACGCGCCAACAACGCCACGCCTACCCGTTCTTCTAGTCTCGACACTTGGCGGCTGACATGGCTGGTGCTGCAACCTAATTGTTTCGCTGCCGCAGAAAAGCCGTGGCATTCTGCAACCGCCACAAATTCATTAATACCTTCAAAGCTATCCATACTTCACCTGTTTACATCTAGCTCATTCGCGTCTAACCAGTTTGCGTCCCACAAGTTCGCATCCCGCTAGTTCAAACCCGACTCATTTATATCTTCACATTCAACTGTTGCTATATAGCAATAATGTTTTGCTTATTACCTATATTATCACTCATAAGATTTGCAATTAATATAACGACATCAGCAATTCAACTATGCTTAGACAAACATCAGCCCTGAAGGAACGAATCATGAAAAAAATACTAATCCCAGTGACTAACCACGCAACACTAGGCGATACAGACCAAGCGAACGGTACATACGCTCCAGAACTGACTCATGCACTGAAAGAGATCATTGCTGCGGGTTTTGAGTACGACATCGCGTCTATCAAGGGTGGTAAAGGTCCACTGTATGGAACCGATATTGAAGGTGACTCAGTAAACGCAGAGATCTTGGCTGACGATGACTTCCAGAACCGAATCAACAATACAATTCCTGTAAGCCAAATTAACGTAGAAAGCTACGATGCTATCTTCTACCCAGGTGGATTCGGCCTACTTTCTGACCTAGCAACCGACGAGCAATTCGCAACGATTGCCGCTAAGCATTATGAAGATGGCGGTGTGATCGCATCAGTATGTCACGGCCCAGCAGCACTGCTTCCGATTGTTCTGAGTAATGGCGAGAAGCTATTAAGCTCTAAATCGGTGACTGGCTTTACTCGTGAAGAAGAGATCGACTTTGGCACCATCAATGACATTCCGTTCTTATTGGAAGAATCTCTTGCTCGTAGCGCAGCGCGTTTCAACAAGGTTCAACCTTGGCATGAGCTTGTAATTGTTGATGAGCGAGTGATTACCGGTCAGAACCCAACCAGTGCGCACGCAGTAGGTGCAGCTCTCGTTAAGCAACTGTCTTAGTTAAATCACGGACTTTTTCGATTAGCGATTAGCGGCTTTAGTCTTAGTAGACTTCGCTAAACAGAGATAAGTTAATGGAACAAAAAGAGCATACTTCCTACTCAATATTGTTGAGAGAAGTATGCTCTTTTCTAATTTTGTAGCTATTAAGTGCCTGTGACTTCTTGCTAATTACTTATGCTAGCGGCTTCGCAAGATCCCTTCAAGCACATTAAACAACAAGTCTATCTCTTCAATCGAGTTGTAATGCATACAACCAATACGCACCACGCCCTGCTCTTCAATACCCAACTGTTTCACCAAACCTAATGCGTAGAAATGTCCATTCCACACACAGATATTATGTTCACCCAGCTTCTTAGCGATGAACTCTGGAGAATGGTCATCGAAGGTAATCGCAAAGGTTGGAGTTCTTAGATTCGAATCAAACTCGGTTTTCCCGTAAAGCTTTGCTCCTTCAAGATCGGACAAGCGTTTAAGGAAGTACTCACTGAGTTGGCTCTCGTGCTTGTTATACAGCGCGTAGCTTTGCTCTAAACGAGAACGCAATGAATCGGCTGGATCGCCTAATTGCGCCAAGTAATCCACTGCCGCAATCACACCAGCAAGGCCTTCAAAGCTTTGTGTTCCTGTCTCAAATCGACCTGGGCCGATATTGGTTGCAGGCTCTACCTTGTAAGGCTTTAAAGTATGCAGCCATTGAGGCGCAACATAAGCAATGCCAACATGAGGGCCGAAGAACTTATAAGCCGAGCACGCTAAGAAATCACAATTCAGTTGCTGAACATCGATCAAGTGGTGTGGCGCGTAATGCACGGCATCGACATAAACCTGCGCACCATGCTGATGTGCAAGCTCGATAACTTTCGCCATATCGACAATTGAGCCTGTCGTGTTCGAAGCAAACGTCACCGCGACAAGCTTGGTTTTCTCGTTAAGCAGCGATTCAAAATGCGCCATATCCAAACTGCAATCCGACTCGTCTACGCGAACTTGGCGAACAATCGCACCTTTGTCGTCTGCCGCTTGCTGCCAGCTCGAAACATTCGAGTAATGATCTAACGCCGTGACGATAACTTCATCGCCCTCTTTCCAATCGCGGCTGATCGCTCGGCTAAGTTGGAAGGTCAACGATGTCATGTTCGCACCGAACACAACGTTGCCAGAAGATTCAGCATTAAGCAGTGCTTGCGCCGCTTCTCGCGCTTGCTGCATTAAGCTCGTAGTCTTTTGGCTAGAAAAATAGTGGCCGCCCAGGTTTGAATTGAAATGGCCTAGGTATTCGGTCATTGAAGCTAAAACATTCTCAGGCACCTGAGATCCACCCGGACCATCAAAGAAGGTTACAGGTTTATCATTATGGTACTGACCTAAAGCACTAAACTGCTGGCGTACATCATTAAGAGTGAAGGACATTGCGTGCATCCTTAGCTGTTAGAACAAACACATCCATATAGCCCATCTCATCGTGGTCTATGGTGCGAATCGGTTGTGCATTGTGCCAAAGCTTACTGTCTGCCAGCATCGCAACCTCGCCATCGCCTAACACCTTTCTAAAGAATGGCGCTTCATGTGAGTCTTGATACAGCATGATTTCACCACCCACAATGTTATGTCGGTTCACACCGATTAAAGCGATATGGTCAAAACCATCTTGGTGAACACCTTCAGGAGCAACTTGTGTCTCTTCAAAAATAGCGGCAATACGAATTTGATGGATTTCGATTTCTTGCCCGTCTTCAAGTCCGTTGGTTTCAATAAACAGTTCACACATTTCCTGCATGCCTTCACTGCCTAAAATATTCGCTTCAATCGGCTCGAACTGACGAACGACGTCACCTTGAAAGTGATTAATGTTTTCAGACTGAACAAAGTTATGTTTGTCTTGCTCAACGACTTGTCCATTACTGAATTGAACCACCGAGTATCTTCTCAATCGGAACTGGCCATCTGCATGCTCTGTGCTTGGAAGCTTAGAGAATGATGGTGACAACTCCTCAACCGCGTGGTTACTGAGGTGGGTAATATGTAGGGTATTTTCGTGAGCATGCAACATCATCGACTCCTTAATGATTGTTAATTTACTTTCGATATTTAACGTTTTGTTTACATAAAGGATACTTGAAGATCTTGTCAAATCAACATTAAACAATCATTTATCCCGTCAAATTTAATAATTCAGATACTAAATCCAACTTGAAAATCAAAAGCAGTGTATAACACCAGGATAAAAGATGACCAACTCTTAAAACTAGCACACTCCACTAGCTAGTTATAAATACCTGCAGATTTAAATTTAACGATATTATTAACTAGCAAGCTATGTTTCATATTGTGTCAGCCCTTTCGCTTCAATACGCCAACCTCCTTACCTGAGTTCAGGCATCACGCTCGCCATCATTCATTTCTATGCTTTTGCACAATGAAATACGACCTACCTATCAGTTGCCAGGCTATTGATTATTTACACAACAAACTGAAATTGGTTAATTTATGAGTAAGCCAGAAACCAAACGCCTTTGCTTGCGCGTCTGGAACAGGTCGAGTTCGGGGGGAACTCGGCCGCCCTCAAATAACAATTACTTTCTTTTAAGGTTACGCCTTTCTCAATGCCAACTCAGTTTGTGGTGTGTTCTCCTAATATCAGCTAAGGCTCGTATTTGAGTTAATCTGGAGAGCTTGATAATAAAGTGCTTTAAAAACGTAGATTCCAGCACTGATGTGCTAATTCCTATCCGTTACTTTTCTAATACACTATCTAGCTACTTCGAGCTTTTTCGTAGCATTTTGAAACGAATTATCAATCAAATAACCATGAGGTTAATGGTAGAATTCCGCCCCTTTTTTGTTTTGGAGATGTTCGTGAAAAAGTTACTTTTGTTATGTATGGTGTCTTTGTCTTTAATGGGGTGTGTGTCATCACAAGTAGCCATTGTGGATAACACTGCTATAGGTAACAATAACATTCATGTTGTGATTGAAAGTGACGCGGTTGAGGATCAAATTGGTGTTGGTCCGGTTATCTTGAAGTATTTAGAAGATAAACAAATCTCATCAGAACTTGGTCATGGCGGCAAACATTTTGCGCAATCAGGCACTGGCAGCGGTTTCTTGGTGGCTGAAAACAAATGGCTCACCAATTACCATGTAATAAAGGATTTAGATGATATTACTATCAGTTATGCAGGAAAGAACATTCCGGCTACCGTTATTGCTACTGATGAACATAATGATCTAGCCCTCCTAGAGGCAGACAGCGGTGATTTGAAATCAATAAAATTCGCTCCAGCTGAAGTTGGAAATAGTATTTACGTATCGGGTTATCCGCTCTCTTCTATGCTGGGCGATTATGCAAGACTGACAACGGGTAATATAAGCAGTTTGTATGGGTTTGATGGTAACACTAGCAACATACAAATTACGGCCCCAATCTCTCCAGGGAACTCAGGAGGACCTGTAACAAATACCGACTTTGAAGCTGTAGGTGTAGTCGTAAGCACGGCAAATACAGTCGCGATGGCCAATAGAATCGGTTCGCTACCTCAAGGCTTAAACTTCGCTGTATCTCCGAACGTTGCCGCAGGGTTTTTGTTGCAAAATGGTGTTGAGACACCACAAGAAACAATAGATAGCGTTCAGGCGCTTCTCAGTAGTACAGCATTAATTTGGAATGGCAATTCAACAAAGCAGAAGCGAACTTATATCGCCAAGTTTACTTATAGATATTATTGGGACCTAGGTAACCATCTGTCGTATATGAGATTGCACCTTATTGATAGCAATACCGGTGAAACAGTTTTAAAGTCATCCCTCGAAGCTGATTCAATGGGTATCCAAGGTCCAGTTTATGACATGATGGACAAGATCACCACGGAATTAGCGGTAGGTCACAATCAAACCAACATGTGATTTTGATAGACAAGAGTCAATATCAAAGAGTCGTTCTACTTAGTTAGTTCGGCTTTTTTGGCTGCAAGTTATCACTCGAAATTAAAGTTCTGATAGGTTTGGTTTATGGGTGGCCTTTATCTACGCCTTGTGTATTTAAAGCACTTTTGCTTAACTGCCCTAAATCAGTAGAGCTAGACGCTTCTGTAAGCGACTTTCCAACCCCAAAAGTTGCCCGAATTCTCGAATTTAAGTATTTTTTGTACTATTAATTATAAACTTCAAAGCCTACATACTCTCTGAGCACTAGAACATGCCTACTCGTCCACTAGTTTTTGAAGCACCCTAACAAGCGATAGTGCTGCTGACCTCCCCACTACACCTTAAACGTTGGGATGTTCTCACTGATTCATCCAGCCACGAAAACGTTTGTCTCCATTAAGTTCTAACGTATAACGATTAATTACACTTCAGCCCTTGTTTAACCTTTTATTGCCTCCATATTTTCCATACAATCCTAAGCGATTATAAAATAAAACAAATTCAATTTCGGAGTCCTCATGAGCGACGTAAAGCACTGTAATTTATTGATTCTTGGTTCTGGCCCTGCTGGCTATACAGCTGCAGTTTACGCTGCTCGTGCAAACCTAAACCCAGTACTTGTTACCGGTATGCAGCAAGGTGGTCAGCTTACAACCACGACAGAAGTAGAAAACTGGCCGGGTGATCCTGAAGGTTTAACGGGTCCAGCTCTAATGGATCGCATGAAAGAGCACGCAGAGCGCTTTGAAACAGAGATCCTGTTCGACCACATTAACGAAGTCGACCTATCAAACCGCCCTTTCCGTCTTAAAGGCGATTCTGGCGAGTACACGTGTGATGCATTGATCATCTCAACGGGTGCATCAGCTAAGTACCTAGGTTTAGATTCTGAAGAAGCATTCAAAGGCCGTGGCGTTTCTGCTTGTGCAACGTGTGATGGTTTCTTCTACCGCAACCAAAAAGTAGCGGTTGTGGGTGGTGGTAACACCGCTGTTGAAGAAGCACTTTACCTATCTAATATCGCATCTGAAGTTCATCTAGTTCACCGTCGTGACACGTTCCGCGCTGAAAAGATTCTTGTTAAGCGTTTAATGGACAAAGTAGAGAACGGCAACATTGTTCTTCACACTGATCGCACGCTAGACGAAGTTCTAGGCGACGATATGGGCGTAACGGGCGTTCGCATTAAAGATACTCAGTCTGATAAGACAGAAGACATCGAAGTAATGGGCGCATTCATTGCTATCGGTCACCAACCAAACACTGAAATCTTCAAAGGCCAAGTGGACATGAAAGATGACTACATCATCGTTCAGTCTGGTCTTGAAGGTAACGCAACACAAACTAGCATCCCAGGCGTGTTCGCTGCAGGTGATGTAATGGACCACAACTACCGCCAAGCAATCACTTCTGCTGGTACAGGTTGTATGGCTGCACTGGATGCTGAACGCTTCCTAGATGGCCTTAACGATAAGTAAATCTGAGATTGCAGATTTGATTATCGGTGCTCTCGCCTCAGTAGATGCAGGGCGTCATCACATTTTGTTATAAATCCCTAGAGCCCAGTGGTATATCCACTGGGCTTTCTTTTGTATACTAGCCGCCCTCAACAAATAATAATTATCATTAAGCCTTCATAATGGATAAGAAAAAACAACGCAGCTTGAATAAGTGGCTTAAGCAACAGAGTAAGTTAGCGAAACGCTGGCTTATGATTGCGATTAGCCTTGGCGTACTTTCAAGCGTGTTTTTAATTGCTCAAGCAGCTCTTCTCGCCTCTATTCTTCACCAGCTGATCATCGAGAATGTCGATAAATCTGAACTGGTTGGTCATTTCGCAGGCTTGGCATTATCGGTCGTTGGCCGTGCTGGCTGTACATGGGGACGTGAAATCGCAGGTTATCGCTGTGGTGAACAAATCCGTGTCTACATCAGGCAACTCATCCTAGATAAATTACGTGAGTTAGGCCCTGCTTACATTAAAGGTAAACCTGCCGGTACGTGGGCAACGCTGTTGTTAGAACAAGTAGAAGACATGCAAGACTTCTTCTCTCGTTACTTACCTCAGATGTCTCTGTCGGTAATGATTCCATTCATTATTTTGGTTGTGGTGTTCCCAGTAAACTGGGCTGCAGGACTGATCTTCTTGATTACAGCTCCACTGGTGCCGATGTTCATGGCACTTGTTGGTATGAAAGCAGCCGATGCAAACCGTAAAAACTTCAAAGCGCTTCAGCGTCTTTCAGGTCACTTTTACGACCGTCTTCAGTCGATGACAACCATTCGTCTATTCGACAGAACAAGCTCAGAAACAGAGGTACTTAAAGGTGCATCTGAAGTGTTCAGAACACGAACGATGGATGTATTGAAAATCGCTTTCTTGTCTTCTGCGGTACTTGAGTTCTTCACGTCTATCTCTATCGCGATGACGGCGGTTTACTTTGGTTTCACTTACATCGGTGAGCTTAACTTCGGTCACTACGGTGCAGGCATTACACTATTCGCAGGTTTGTTTATCCTTATCTTAGCGCCAGAGTTTTACCAACCTCTGCGTGACTTAGGTACTTTCTACCATGCGAAACAACAAGCGGTCGGCGCAGCTGAAAGTATTGTCGAGTTCCTAGAAACCGACATCACTAAGGTAAAATCAGGCAACACTCAGCTCGATCCGGCTCAAGGCATCAATATTGAAGCTACCGACCTAAAAGTGTTAAGCCCTGAAGGCGTTCAATTAGTTGGTCCTATCTCGTTCGCATTGAACACTCGCCAATCGACTGCGTTAGTTGGCCCAAGCGGTGCGGGTAAAACAAGTTTGATCAATGCCATCCTTGGTTTCATGCCTTATGAAGGAAGCTTGAAGATCAATGGTATTGAATTGCGTGACCTCGACTTAGCCTCTTGGCGTAAAACCATTAGTTGGGTTGGACAGAATCCATTGCTACTGCACGGCAGTATCCGTGACAACGTCACTCTTGGTAAGCATGATATCGCTGACCAAGTTGTCGAGAATGCACTTAAGCAATCATTTGCTAGCGAATTTGTTAATGAGCACGGCTTGGATTACATGATTTCTGATCGCTCTGGCGGCCTGTCTGTTGGTCAATCTCAGCGTTTAGCTTTGGCTCGCGCAATGATTCAAGACGGTCAGTTCTGGTTGCTCGATGAACCAACTGCCAGCTTAGATACTCGCAGCGAACAGTTAGTGATGAAAGGCATCAATAGCAATATTGAAAGCCGCACTGCCCTACTTGTGACGCACCAACTCGCTCCTCTTAGATCAGTCGATAATATTCTGGTTATGCACGATGGTGGTCTGGTTGAACAAGGTCATTACTCCCAGCTTTCGACTGCGGGTGGTTTGTTTGAAGAGATGCTGAACGCGAACTTAGCTCAACAAGACAATAAGGGTAATTTAGATGCGTGATTTACTGCCTTACCTGAAACTCTATAAAAAGCATTGGTTTGGCCTATCGCTAGGCATGCTATTGGCTTTTGCGACTCTGTCGGCTTCTATCGGTTTGTTAACGCTATCGGGTTGGTTTATTTCAGCTTCTGCGGTTGCAGGCCTAACGATTGCACGTGAAACTTTCAACTACATGCTACCGGGTGGTGGTGTACGTGGTTTGGCAATGAGCCGAACGGCGGGTCGTTGGGGTGAGCGTGTTGTCAGCCACAATGCAACATTCAAGCTATTAACTGATTTACGTATCTTCTTCTTCAAGAAACTGGCTCCGCTGATCCCAGGTCGTATATCAAATCTTCGTGATGCTGACCTTCTCAACCGTTTGGTTGCTGATGTCGATGCCATGGATCACGTGTACTTACGCTTAGTAAGCCCAGTGACGGTGGGTGTGTTCGGGATTTTCTTCCTGACTCTGTTCTTGATGTGGTTCGATACTTCTCTTGGTTTGATCTTGGGTTCTATCCTTCTGATCATGCTGTTGGTTTGGCCAATCTTGTTCTACAAGCTGGGCAAGCGTAACGGTGGTGAACTGACGCAAAACAAAGCTGATCTTCGTGTAACTACGCTAGATTGGATTGAAGGCTACAGCGAACTGACTCTGTTCGGTGCTGAAGAGCGTTACCGTAATGCGATTCTAGAAACGCAACAGAAGTTGATGGCGAATCAGTTTGTGAATGCCAACCTAACCGGTATGGCTTCAGCAGCACTGATGCTATTCAACGGTTTGACGCTTGTTCTGATGCTTTGGCTTGCAGCTGACGGTGTGGGTGGTAATGCACCAGACCCGTTCATCGCGTTAATGGCGTTCGCAACGATGGCAAGTTTTGAACTGCTGATGCCAATTGCAGGTGCATTCCAACATTTGGGCCAAACTCTTTCTTCTGCACGTCGCTTGAACGAAGTGATTCTGTCGGAGCCTGAAGTTCAGTTTGCTGAAGAGAAGCTCGACATCAACAAGCCGCTTGATATTACGTTCTCAAACGTGACGTTTAACTACCCTGAATCTGAGCGTAGTGTTCTGAACGCTGTCGACCTAACGATCCCTGCAACGAACAAGGTTGCGATTGTTGGTCAAACGGGTTCTGGTAAATCGACTCTGATTCAGCTACTGACTCGCTACTGGGATCCTAAAAAGGGCTATATCTCAATCGCAGGCATTGAACTAACACAATGGAACGAGTCACAACTGCGTGAATCAATCAGTGTGGTAAGCCAGCGTGTCGACATCTTGAATGGCAGCCTACGCGACAACTTGTTGATTGCGAAACCAGATGCCAACGATGAGCACCTAGCTAACATCCTTAAAGACGTTGGTCTAGAAAAGCTGCTTGAGAATGACGGTCTTGATAGCTGGTTGGGTGACGGTGGTCGTCAACTGTCTGGTGGTGAGAAGCGCCGTATTGGCATCGCACGTGCCATCCTTCATGATGCCCCTATCCTGCTTCTCGATGAGCCGACAGAAGGCTTAGATAAGCAAACCGAGCAAAGCATCATGGCGCTGTTCGAGAAGCACTTCGAAGGCAAGACGGTTATCTTCATCACGCACCGTTTGATTGGTCTGGAAACAATGGATTCTATCGTTCTGATTGAACAAGGCGAGATTGTTGAGCACGGTTCTCATAAGAAGCTGTTAAACGAAGCAGGACGTTACTTCCAACTTCGTCAGGCAATCTAGCGCCTTCATAGGTTCTACTTAAGCTATAAAGAAAACCATTCTAAGCCCGAGTTTATACTCGGGCTTTTTATTACCCATCACCTTTGATTTTCTCTGAACACCACAATCCATCAATCCGAATTACTTATTCTCATTCGGTTATTAATATCGGAGTTAATGCCCAAAGCGACATTCAAAATCATAAGGTCTGGCGAAGAAGGTGAACAGTAAAATAAGAATGATTACTCAAGCTTATTCGTTGGGTATGACTTGGGAAAATCTAAATAATAGCCTTGGTAGTAATCTGCACCGTATCGAGCTGCCGTTTTGAGGTTGTCGCTGTTTTCGATACCTTCGAATATGACTTTAATACCTTGTAAACTCGTTATTGTATCGAGCTCTGCAAGGAGGTTGTTTTCTGTCAATTCGTTCAGGCCAAATTCAATCAACATTTCCCGGCTTACTTTGATGTAGTTAGGTTGTACCACCGCCATACGGCTATAGCCTGACCAACCTGTTCCAAAATCGTCTAACGCGAAAGATATACCTATGCTCTTTAGATAGGCCGTACCTTTATGTAAGCTTTCAATATCCGCCAGAGGACAATAATCCTCTACGATTTCAACAACAATCTGACTCAAGTCCACTTGCTCTTGTTTGATCAATGGAAGGTACAGATTGTCTAAGTCTTGCTCATGTGCGAAATATTTGAAGAAACAGGGAGTCAGATTCAGAAATAATTTGGTTTCTCGATCATAAATATTCGAGTTTCTGAAATTCCTCAAATGCATAATGTTCAGGAAAAACTTGAATCTAAACTCCGCCTTTTCGCCAAAGTCTTCGAGTATCTTGAAAAACTTTTTTATGTCGACGCGCTCTCCTTGCATCTCAATACGGCAAAGCGCTTCGTACCCAAACACCGTTTGACTGTCGTGATTGATGGATTGAAATACGCTGTGTACTTGATATCCAAGCACTGTCATCTCATATCGATGGTTGTCTGTGTTCCACTCAAGCATAGGGCGATCTCACTTAGGTTGATTTGTGTTACACAACAACTTCATCGAATCCAATAATATCGCTTCCGCTTCTTCTAACTCCATATTTTGGGCAAACACCACTTCCGCCGCTACCAACTCTTTAATGTGATCCATCAAGGTTTGTCTATCATCCTCAGAGATGTTTTTACTGCGTAGGTTACACAATCGAATCAACAGGCTTATCACATCCAACCCTTGTGATTCGACACAAGCAAGTTGTTTATACTCTTCAATACCATCCAAGGTATTCGTAACACATTCTTTAGAAACGACTTTCATTCCTACTCCAAAACAAGCAACGCTACTGATTATCCCTCTAACTGGTGATCTTCTATCCATGAATTAGCCGTTGATACTACGTAGACAAAACCTAAATCACCTCATGCAAAAATAACGAAAAACACACCAAATCTACATTCCACATATTTTTCAAACGAACCTGATTTTTGATGGCTAAAACTAGGAAAAAAAATAGAATCGACGGCAAATAGGTTAAGCGCAATAACGACGACAATAATTAATTTTTGAGAAATAGAATGGATAACGATAATTCACTAGGGCGTGTTGATCTTTCGTGAGTGTTTTTTGAACAGCATGGTAAAGAGTTATAA
>NZ_OSDX01000081.1:0-20111 GCF_900382755.1 Vibrio sp. Evd11 | reverse complement strand
TAAGAAACGCACGAAATGTGGCTGCTCTGTCTCTAAACTGAATTACGCAACAAAGCCCTTCCATATTTCAAATCTAGAATAAAAAATGTATTGCCTATTTTATAGTTAACAATCTGCATTGATGTAAACGGTAGATTGTGACTAAATTGGTGACAATAAAGGTGACTTCGACAAAAGATCCGCCAATAGAACCAACCCAAATATTGTGACTAGCCCAACAGAAAGAATTGAATAATATTAAGGTTCTCAGCGTGATACCTTGTCGAGAGAAGAGTGCCCATGTCGCTACGGATGAACCAACAACCGTAATAAACTCAAAGAAATGATTCATGTTAGGTAATGTCATTACCCACATTAAACCAATGAAAAACCACATCACTTTGCGGGATTGAGTTTTTATTGATACGTAACTTCGAATAGCATTGATAATTACGCCAATGGCGGCAACCATAGCGCCCATTAATATGAAATGGATACTCATAACAAAACAAAAGATCATCATTTGATAGCGAAATTTCATATCATCTTTTTGCCAAAAGGCCATTGCGCCGATACAGAAAGCGAGACCTCCAACTCCCTGTGTTACCCAGTTTTCCATATTTAGCCTTTATTGTTAGATGCTATCGATCACGATTAAATATTAACTTTGAAGGAATAATGCTCAACCATAAAATAACCCTCCAAAAGGAGGGTTAGATATAACGTTAAAGTGTTATTGCATTAGCTTTAATTGACTAGCTTAACGGCTTCACGAGTTAAATGAGCCAGCTCTTCCCAATTGCCTTCTTCAATCAGCTTCTTATCCACCATCCAAGTGCCACCACATGCAAGCACGCGAGGTATTGCTAAGTAGTCTTTAATGTTGTTTGGATTGATACCACCTGTCGGCATGATTTCTATATCCGTGTAAGGAGCAAGAAGTGATTTAACCATGTTGATGCCACCCGATGCTTCAGCAGGGAAAAACTTCAATGTCGTTAAGCCCATTTCAAGCGCTGCTTCTACTGTACTCGGGTTGTTGACTCCAGGAATGATATCAATACCAATCTCTTGGCAGGCTCTTACCGTGTTTGGGTTAAAGCCAGGAGAGACGACGAACGTTGCGCCCGCTTCTTTAGCTGCGATCGCCTGCTCTCTGTTTAATACTGTTCCTGCGCCGATCAACATATCTGGTTGTGATTCACGAAGTAGACGAATAGCTTCGACAGCAGCCTCAGAACGGAACGTAATTTCTGCTGCAGGTAAACCATTTTCAGCTAACACTTTACCCAAAGGGATGATGTCTTCAGCGTTGTCGATAGCGATCACAGGGATAACTTTCAGTGTTTTTAGTTGTTGTTTGATGTTCATTGGTATTCCTTAAATGGCTGTGATGGCCGCTTGAGTAAGTTCTTTTGCAATAATGGCACCGCGATGTTGGATAACGACGCCTGCCATGGTATTGCCACGCTGGCACGACGTTGTTAAGTCTTCGCCAGCAAGGTAAGCAGATAAAAATCCGCCATTGAATGAGTCTCCTGCCGAGGTCGTATCAACGACATGTTCAACAGGTTGGGTAGGCACCGCCCGTGGAGCCGAAGCGGTACCAGAATTTAGATTTATGTCACTTTGAATTGTGGCATCTTGAATGAGGCAGCCATCTGCACCCAGTTTGACGATGCATCGCTTAACACCCAGCGCAGTTAGACGTTCGATAGTTTGTTCTGGAGAGCTATCTCCCCAAATTAACTGTTCATCATCGAATGTCACCAATGCTAAATCCGTCAATGTATACATGGCTTGGTAGCTGTTTTTGACGGTTTGGTTTTCGTCCTGTGGCCAAAGGGTAGGGCGGAAGTTACTGTCGAAGGCGATTTCAACGCCTTGTGTCTTCAATTCAACCAAGATGTTCAATAGCTCGATACGATCTTGCTCGGGTAGAATCGCTAATGTGATACCGCTAAGAAAGACCATATCGACGTTGCGTAAAGCTTGTTTTATCTGGCTAAAATCTGGATGTTGCAACAGGTACCGTGCTGCTGACTGATTACGCCAGTATAAGAAGGTACGCTCACCTGCGTCATCAAGCTGAATCAGGTATAGGCCTGGAGTTCGTTGGCTGTCTTGTAGAACGAGGTCAGTCGACACTCCTTCATGTTGCCAGCGCTCTAACATTCCCTTGCTAATCGGGTCTGCGCCTAAAGCCGTGACGTAGGACACTTTGATGTCATTTGGATTTAGGTTGACCTCACAGCCGCGGCTTAGATAGACCGCAGCATTGAGTGTGTCTCCGCCAAACGTTTGATGCATTGAGCCAAACGGTTTTCCGTTAAGCTCGATCATGCACTCACCAATAATGGCGATATGTTTCATGGGTTACGCCCTCTCTTCGAAGTAGCGTTTTGCGTTACCAAAGCAGATGTCCTCGACCATAGGGCCAAGCAGTGACATGTCGCTTGGCACCTCGCCGTTTTCAGCCCAACGACCAAGCATGTCACACAGAATTCTGCGGAAGTATTCGTGGCGTGTGTACGACAAGAAGCTACGAGAGTCAGTCAGCATGCCGACAAACTGGCTAAGCAGACCAAGCTGAGATAGCTGCTCCATTTGGCGTTGCATGCCGTCTTTCTGATCGTTGAACCACCAACCAGAACCAAACTGAACTTTGCCCGCGATACCGCCACCTTGGAAATTACCAATCATGGTGCCCATCATCTCGTTATCGCGAGGGTTTAAGCAGTAAAGGATGGTGCGAGGCAACTCGTTGCTTTGATCCATTTCGTCCAACAGATGAGCCAGCTCGAAGGCAAATGTCTTGTCGCTGATCGAATCAAACCCTGCATCTGCGCCTAACAGTTGGAACATACGCGTGTTGTTATTACGTTGAGCACCAATGTGAAGCTGCATTACCCAACCCATTGCGGCGTAGCGCTTGCCTAACCACACTTGAACGGCTGTTGAAAACTGCGCACATTCTAGATCGGTGAGTGTTTCGCCATTGAGGCGTCGAGTTAACAGGGCATCCAAATCCGATTCTGATGGAATAGGTGCGTAGCGAACCACTTCAATACCGTGGTCTGCTGCACGGCAACCATGGTCGTTGAAATGCGTTAGGCGGCTGTCTAAAGCACTCAATAGATGATGGAAGCGAGTGATCTCAACGTCAGCAACCATGCCTAATTTTTGTAGGTAATCAGCAAAGCCATCAAGTTCAATTTTGAACGCTTTATCTGGGCGCCAGCTTGGCAGAACCTTCACATCAAATGAATTGTCTTGAGCGATCGCTTTATGGTGTTCAAGAGAATCAATTGGATCGTCTGTCGTACCTGCCATCACCACATTCATTTGCTTCATGATACCGCGAGCACTAAATTCTGGTGTCGCTAATAGCTCGTTGCCTTCGTGCCAAATTTGGTCAGCGGTTTCTGGGCCAAAGAGAGTGCCAGTAATACCAAATGGGCGACGAAGTTCTAAGTGAGTCCAGTGGTAAAGTGGGTTACCCAAGGTTTGAGGGACGGTTTTAGCCCATGCCATGAACTTGTGATAATCGCTTGCGCCTCCGGTGATCAGACGTTCGTCGATCCCTGCTGAACGCATGCCACGCCATTTGTAATGGTCACCCTCAAGCCAAATCTTAGACATGTTTTCGAACTGACGATCTTGAGCCACTTCTGCTGGGTTTAGATGGCAGTGATAGTCATAAATCGGCTGGTGGCTTGCGTGTTCGTGGTACAAACGGCGTGCAGTCTCATTCGACAGTAAAAAGTCTTCACATAAGAAATTCTTCATTGTTTGTACTCCTTATAACGCAGCCACGGTCGCAACAGCACCGTGTTCAATTAATGATTGGTACGCTGAACTTACCGCATCAATCACCTGTGGGTTTTGACCTAGTTCGGCAGGGAAAATCGCTTCAACCGCAAGCAACGCCGGAACCACAGATACATTGAGTCCATGCTGGTCGCAGATCTGGCGAAGTGTATCTACCATTGGGTCGCGAACATCGATCTCATTGCCTTGCTCATCAACACCCGATACATAGCGCATCCAGCCAGCGATGGCCGTCGCAAGCCATGAGAAGTCTGAGCCTTGCTCTAAATGGAATCGCAAGCTACCACCCATACGCTGAGGGATCTTCTGACTGCCATCCATCGCAATCTGCCATGTCTTATGTTTCAAACTTGGGTTGGTGAAGCGGTTGATAAGCAAGGTTGCGTAGCCTTCCAAATCAGTCCCTTCAGGCATAGTTAGTGAAGGTGCTTGGGATTTCATCATCATGTCAAAAGCGGCTTTGCGGTAGCCTGCATCTGTCATGGTGTCGGAAATATGGTCGTAACCACCAAGGTATCCAAGGTAAGCAAGGAAAGAGTGACTGCCATTGAGCATGCGCAGTTTCATCTCTTCGTAAGGCACCACATCTTCTACGAACTCTGCGCCAGCAACATTCCAGTCTGGGCGGCCTGCCACAAAGTTATCTTCAATCACCCATTGGCGGAATGGTTCACAGGCAATGCCACATGGATCTTCACAACCAAGCAGTTCTGCAATTTCTGTCAGTGTCTCTTCGGTTGCTGCGGGTACGATGCGGTCAACCATGGTGCATGGGAAGGTGACATTGGTTTCAATCCAATCACGTAATTCTGGGTCAAGCAGTTGAGCGAACTCAATGATCGCTGCTTTTGCTACATGACCGTTCTCTTGCACGTTATCGCAAGACATTACCGTGAATGGAGGAAGGTTACGGTCGCGGCGTATTTTGAGCGCTCGTACAATATATCCAAGCGCCGATTTTGGCTGCGTTGGGTTCGCTAAATCAGCGATGACTAGGGCATTATTTCTATCAAGCTTGCCAGTTGCAGGGTCAGCGCAGTAGCCTTTCTCTGTGATCGTCATCGACACGATCGCCACTTGAGGCTCAGCCATTTTTTCTAAAACAGCTTCGATACCGTCTAGGTTTGGATGCAGTGATTCAGTCACTGAGCCGATTACTTTAACGTCTGTGGATTCAGCGCCTTTTTCAGCAACGGTGTAAAGGTGGTCTTGCGCGCGAAGTGATTCAATCAAATCTTCGCCGCCGAATAGGTTAATTTCGCAAATGCCCCAATCAGTGTTGGTTTTGCTTAGCATTTCATTGGTGAATAGCGCTTGGTGCGCTCGGTGAAATGCACCGAAACCAAGGTGCACAATACGGCTTTGGAGTGCTGAACGGTCGTAGTCAGGTCGTAATACAGTGTTTGGCAGCGTAGAGTTAGCAACAGTCTTCATTATTCAGTTCCTTTTCCCGCCAGCGAACCAGCGGGATTTTATTATTTGATAAAGCGTTTGAGTGTTTAGTCGTCTTAGAATGTATCTGTGACCAAATTACGAACCGTAGCCCAGTACTAATTCAGGTAAGAACAAGCTCAGCTCAGGGATAAAAGTAACGGCCATTAGGGCTGCAATCAGTGCAGCATAGAATGGCAGCAAAGGTTTGATGACTTTGTCGATGGCAATGTTGGCAACCGAACAACCGATGAATAGAGCACTACCTACTGGCGGCGTACAGATACCGATAGCAAGGTTGAAGGTCATCATGATGCCGAAGTGCACAGGGTCGATGCCTAGGTCTAGCGCGATTGGTAGGAAGATTGGTGTGAAGATCAGTACCGCTGGTGTCATATCCATGAAGATACCCACAATCAGCAGAATCACGTTGATAATCAGTAGGATCATTAGCGGGTTATCAGAAACCGCCAGTAATGCATCAGCAATCATGTAAGGCACATCGGCGTTCGCCATTGCCCAAGACATCCCCATTGATGCGCCAACAAGTAATAGAACGATAGAAGTTGTTACTGCAGACTCAAGGATGATCTTTGGAATATCACGCCATTTTACTTCACGGTAGATAAGCACGGCTAAAACAAACGTGTATACCACGGCAATCGCAGAAGCTTCAGTTGCAGTAAAGATACCGCCAATGATGCCACCCATGATGATGCCGATCAGTGCCAGAGAAGGCGCTGCTTTTAGGAAGGTATCCCAAACCATTGATAGTGAAGGACGCGCTGCAACAGGGTAACCACGACGTTTTGCAATAATACCCGCCACAATCATGATACTTAGCCCCATGATGAGACCTGGGATGTAACCTGCTAAGAACAATGCCGCGATTGAAGTACCACCAGAAACCAAAGAGAAAACGATCAGCGTGTTACTTGGTGGAATCAATAGACCAGTAGGACACGAAGTAATGTTAACCGCCGCGGAGAAGTTTTCGTCGTAGCCGTCTTTCTTTTGCAGAGGAGACATGGTGCCACCCACTGCAGCTGCGGATGCTACCGCCGATCCTGAGATAGAGCCAAACATCATGTTTGCCATCACGTTTACGTGTGCCAATGAACCCGGCAAACGACCACCCAACACTTTCGCGAAGTTAATCAAACGCAGCGCAATGCCGCCTTGGTTCATGATGTTGCCCGCCAAAATGAAGAACGGGATCGCCAGTAATGCAAAGTTATCAAGGCCAGCGGCCATGCGTTGAGCAACCACCGCGATAGCCGGCTCAAGCGGTAAGCTCATTAAGATGGTTGCTAGTGACGATAAACCAATCGCAAAAGAGACCGGTACACCGATTGTAAGCAGTACAGCGAAACTACCGAATAAGGTCAGTATTACTTGCCATTCCATTGTGAAATCCTTCTATCAATCAAGTTGTGAGTCGGTGATCAAATCGTCACCTGACATTAATTGTTTAACGCGTTCGTAAGTAAACACGACGGAGTAAAAAATCATTAAAGCGCCACTGATAGGCAAGCAGAAGTAGATGTAGCCCATTTCTAAACCTAGAGCGGGAGTCAGCTGTCCCATCGCAAGCGTTTTAGCAGCAAGTTGGCTTCCACCGTGTACTAGAACGATATAAGAGAAAGAAGCGATGGCTATTTGGATAACGATTTCGTTGATTAATTTACGTTTGCCAGTCAGCTTCATCGTAAGCAGGTCGATGGCAAGATGGCGTTTCAGACCCGTTGTATAGGCGGCACCAATTAAGGCTACCCACATAAAGAGATAACGCGCGAGCTCGTCGGTAACAGTACTTGGTTTGCCAATAACATAGCGGGATAAAACCTGCCATATCACACATAGCACTAAGAAAGACGATAGAGACACTGTAAAGGCGGCCAACCCTCTATTTATGTAACTGACCAATTTATTCATGTTTATTTCCTTTCAACAAAATTGCGTATCTCATAACAATTGGTTTACCAATGTAAGAAACTGTTTCTATGCAGGGATAGTATGTTCAAAAATCTGGCTGAATCATAAGCTATTCATTTTTTGGTTGGCGTGAGCAACTTCACAAATGATTTTGGTTGACCAATTTATGGGTTTTTATTGTGATATTGGTCAATCAATTTTAATTTCAGCTTTGACGGTTCCTTTTTTGAGCCCCAATATGAGCCCATAACAAAAAACACCCTACATTTTGGATAACCAATCCACGGAGAATAAGAATGATGATGACGCGTAAAACTTTGATTAGTGCGGTTGTCGGTGCTGCTTTCACTTTTGGAGCAACAGCTTCTGCTTATGCAGCGACAACATTGAAACTGAGCCATAACCACCCTCGTGACCATGCAGTACATGAAGCGATGACGTTTATGGCGAAAGAAGTACGTGAATTGACTGATGGTGAGGTGCGTATTCGTATTTACCCTGACGCTCAATTGGGTACACAGCGTGAATCTATGGAGCTGATGCAGAACGGCGCTTTAGATATGGTGAAAAGTAATGCTGCTGAGCTAGAAGCTTTTTCTCCTGCTTATTCATCATTCAACATGCCTTACTTATTCCGCGATCAAGCGCACTACTACAGTGTGACTGATGGTGAAGTGGGCCGTGACATTCTTAACTCTTCTCGTGATAGCGGCTTTATTGGTGTGACTTACTACGACGCTGGTGCGCGTAGCTTCTATACCAATAAGCCAATTAACACGCCAGAAGATCTGAAAGGTTTGAAAGTTCGTGTTCAACCAAGCCCATCAGCAATTGCGATGGTGAAAGCGTTAGGCGGTAACCCAACGCCACTAGCTTACGGTGAGTTGTACACAGCACTGCAGCAAGGTGTAGTGGATGCGGCTGAAAATAACATTCCTTCTTTCAGCTTGAGCCGTCACAGTGAAGTGTCTAAATACTTTAGCTTAGATGAGCACACGATGGTTCCGGATGTGTTGGTTATCTCAACCAGAGCATACGATAAACTGACTACAGAACAACAAGATGCGCTAATGAAAGCGGCAAGTGATTCATCTGAATTGATGAAAAAATTGTGGGCTGAATCGGAAGCAAAAGAGCGTGCTAAAGCCGAGGAAATGGGCGTTACTTTTGTGGAACCAGACAAGGCTGCGTTCGCACTCGCAGTTCAACCTATGTATGACGCGCTAGATAAAACGGATCCAGAATTGAGCGCATTAATTGATCGTATTCAGTCTGTTGAATAACGAGAAAATATAGAAAAAATAGTAATACAAAAACAAGGTGTTACTGCATTTTAGGATATAGAGGTTGACCAATTATATTTGGTCATTATGATGGCGAGAGAAATACAATGGAAAGAAGTGACAATATCATCATGATGCCTTTCGAGCCGAAAAGACCTTATCAGGAGATAGGGTTAGTACTAAGAAGAGAACTGATTGAAGGCCTGTATAAGGTTGGAGATAGATTACCTCCAGAACGCGATATTGCTGATCGTCTAGATGTAAGCCGCACAGTGGTGCGTGAAGCGATCATCATGCTGGAGCTTGAAAACTTAGTTGAGGTGAAAAAAGGGTCGGGTGTTTATGTCCTGAACATTCCAACTCATTCTCGCGAGAATGTGGTCAGCGATGATGCTGGTCCATTCGAGATGCTGCAGGCCCGCCAATTACTGGAAAGTAATATCGCGGAGTTTGCGGCAACTCAGGTCACTCCGGGCGACATCATTAAGATGCGCTCTGCACTCGAACTCGAGCGCGAAGAGCTTGCAAGCGGCACCACCGATTGCAGCGGAGATGAAAGATTTCACATGTGTATTGCAGAGGCCACTCAAAACTCTGTTCTGGTAGATATGCTGAAACAATCCTGGGATCGACGCGAAAAGAGTCCAATGTGGAATAAACTCCACTCTCACATCAGTGGTCAAGATTACCGTGAAGAATGGTTAGATGATCACGCTCGTATCCTCGCCGCCTTACAGCGCAAAGATCCTGTCGCTGCTAAGAACGCAATGTGGCAACACCTTGAGAATGTTAAACAGCGTTTGTTAGCGCTGTCAGACATTGATGACCCAAACTTTGATGGCTACTTATTTAGTTCCAACCCAGTGGTGCTGCTTAGCACAGAAAGTTAGTTTTGAAAGCTAACGTTGAATTCAGCGACAAGGCTCCTCTTGAAAGCTGATTCATTCACTAGGTTGTAGATAGGTAATCGTCTTTAGACCGGCGTAGACCGGTGCTATCTCGGGCAGCAATTGTCATTGCTGCCATTAAGAAGTCGTTATTGCATTTAGCTTGATTAATTCGAGCCGGCTAAGTGCGTCTTAAAGAAAGGTAAGTCTCATGGAACAAACGTGGCGTTGGTACGGCCCTAATGATCAAGTTTCGCTAGACGATATTCGTCAAGCGGGCGCAACTGGTATTGTGAATGCACTGCACCATATTCCAAATGGTGAAGTTTGGACAAAAGAAGAAATCCTGAAGCGTAAAGCCATTATCGAAGAGAAAGGTTTAACGTGGTCGGTCGTAGAAAGCGTGCCTGTGCACGAAGAGATCAAAACTCAAACTGGCAACTACCAGCAGTGGATTGATAACTATAAACAAACTCTGTCTAACCTTGCTGAGTGTGGCATCGATACGGTTTGTTATAACTTCATGCCTGTGTTGGACTGGACACGTACCGATTTAGAATTTGAAATGCCTGATGGCTCGCGCGCACTTCGCTTTGATCAAATTGCGTTTGCGGCATTTGAGCTGCATATTTTGAAGCGTCCGGGTGCTGAGTCAGACTATTCAGAGTCAGAGCAAGCGCAAGCGTTCGATTACTTCAACAACATGACGCCTGAGCAAATTCAGCAACTGACCAACAACATTATCGCCGGTTTGCCGGGCGCTGAAGAAGGCTACACACTTGAAGCGTTTCAAGCACAGCTAGACCGCTATGCGGGCATCGACAAAGATAAACTACGTGAGCACATGTCTCATTTCCTTGCTGAGCTGATGCCTATCTGTGATGCGAATGGTTTGAAGATGGCGGTTCATCCTGACGATCCACCGCGTCCAATTTTAGGCTTGCCTCGCATCGTTTCAACGATCGAAGACATTGATTGGTTGACCGAGCATGTGCCAAGCAAAATGAATGGCTTGACGATGTGCACGGGCTCATACGGTGTACGTGGCGACAATGATTTGGTCAATATGATCAAAAAGCACGGTGACCGAATTTACTTTACGCACCTGCGTTCTACTAAGCGCGAAGAGAGCAACCCAATGACATTCCACGAAGCGGCTCACCTAGATGGTGATGTGGACATGTACAACGTTGTAATGGCAATTTTGGATGAAGAAAATCGTCGTGCAGAAGTGGGCGATCACCGTTTAATTCCAATGCGTCCGGATCATGGTCATCAAATGCTGGATGACCTGAAGAAAACCACTAACCCAGGTTATTCGGCGATTGGTCGATTGAAAGGCTTGGCTGAAGTTCGCGGCTTAGAAATGGCATTGAAACGTGCTTTTTATACTAAGTAACGACGGCATCGAGCTTTAAAATACTTTTAAAAACCAGAACTCATGTTCTGGTTTTTTTGTATCTGCTCTTAGCAAAGCCATGAATTGATAGCACAACAATCACGTTCCCAACTTGGTAAAAGCCAGTGGTGTTTGTCCGGTTTGTTGTTTGAAAAAGGCAATGAAAGCGCTGTTCGAAGAGAATTCTAAGTAGTGCGCTGTGTCGGTAACGGTTCGGTTTTGAGCAAGCAGTTCGATCGCCTTAATCAAACGCCATTGTTGACGCCAATCTTGATAGGTCATGCCGGCTTCGGCTTTAAATAGACGAGTGATGGTTTTGCTACTGGCTCCAACGGATGACGCCAATACATTTAACGGAGGGACGATAAAATCGGCTTTGTTGACTTGTGTGCAGAAACGCGCCAATCGTCGGTCTGTTGGGAGTGGAAGAATTAAGGTTTGGTGCGTTAAGGAATGGAATTCTTCCCAAAAAAGCGCAGACGTATTGTGTGTCTTGTGCGCCGCGATATCCCATTCCCATAATGCGATCTTATTGATCAGCGCTTTCAGTAAATCGTTAACTTTAATCGTTGTGATCTCTTTTGGGCACTCAAATACATCGGTATCAAAATACAGAGAACGATACGCGACCACGTTGGTCATTTGTGCTCGGTGTGGAACATGTGGCGGGATCCATACAGCCTTAGTCGGAGGCAGAATACATAAAGCATTATCCAGTGTTAAGGTAATGCACCCTTGCGGAGCATAAAGTAATTGCCCTTTGCGATGCTGATGAATACCTGAATCATGCTGTCCTAGCTCTGCCGCTATTCCCACTACGCTTGCTTCAATGCTATCGGCATCAAAAGCACAGCTGTCATCGTTAAATGCCATTTGTCTCAATCTTGTTGTTTTTGGTTTTAATGCTGTTAACGAGCCAAGGTTAGTTTCCTCTAGACTTCCCGTCAAGTTCACTGGTCTTGGAAAAATGATGAAAACAAAACCTTCTTTATGGCAAATGGTGCTGCTGTTGATGTTCCCTCAAATCGCAGAAACCATCTATAGCCCGACTCTGGATTCTATATCGAAATCCTTTGATGTGAGTTACATACAAGCGGCACAAACCCTATCTATTTACTTCTCTGCATTTGCGGTGGGTGTGGTGGTGTGGGGCGTGTTAGCGGATAAATGGGGACGTCGTCCTACCATGTTATTGGGGATGGGATTATTTGCCTGTTCTGCACTTATTGCCATGCAAACCGACAGTTTTACGTGGTTGATGATAGCAAGAGCTATGGGCGCTTTCGGGCTTGCGGTTGGCTCTGTAGTCACTCAAACCATGTTACGAGATGCCTTTAGTGGCAGTGAGTTGGCCAAGGTGTTTGGTTACATGGGCATGGGGCTGTCGATTAGCCCCATCATCGGGCTGCTTCTTGGTGGTCAATTAAGCCAAGCGGGTGGGCACCAATATGTGTTTACTGCCTTGTTAATCATGGTGTTGGCGCTGCTAGTACACAGTTTATGCTCTTTGCCGGAAACGCAGCAGTCTAAGCAGCCGTTGCAATTAAAATCGCTCAGTATCGACATGATCAAAGACGGTGATATTTGGGTATCGGCACTGATTGTCGCGTCGTTCAATATTGCGCTGTTTTCGTATTACCAACTGGGTTCATTCACCTTCTTACAGCTTGGATTCAGTATCGAGCAGTTTGGCTATAGCGGTGTCGTACTTGGGTTCGGAACCTTGTTGGGAAGCTTGGTTAATAAGGCGCTCTTAAAACGACAAGTGTCATCTATCTCTTTGATTAGCTTAGCGGCAGGGTTTCAAACATTAGGCGCAGTGGGTGTGTACCTTTCACAACATTCGATCTGGTTCTTGCTTCCGATGATGTTGGTGGTTATGGCGTTTGGCATTGCGATTCCTAATGTCTTGAGCCGAGCATTGGTGCGTTACCAATCTCAAGCTGGAAGCGCAGGTGCACTGTTTGGTTTGATGTATTACACCTTGATTGGTTCAGGGCTCGCTTTAGCGGGAATGATTCAAGATCTAGGTGTGGTGTTGGTACTTTGTGGCGCGTTATCTGTGTTAGTGACGATACGCAGCCGACTCTAGATTTAACGGTAAGTTTCTCATTCATATTGATAAATTCCGCGTCCTATTTGATACGGGATTTACCATTTTATCCTTTCGTAAATTTGGATATTGACATGGGTAGAATGATCGCTCTACTATGTGTGTAGAACAATCATTCTACCTTTAGTCAGGTATAAGAGATCCGCATGTTAAGAGAACAAATTGCAGAGAGCCTTGAGGTTGCGTTTAGTCAACATGGTTTTGCAGAGCCGAGCGTGGCTCAACTAAAGACGGCATGTAATGTCAGCCTACGTACGCTCTACAAACATTATCCATCGAAAGAAGCGATGATCGTTGGGGCGTTAGAGCACCGTCATCACCGTTACCTAAATTTCCTGTTAGAAAGTGCGCCTGTTGATGGCCTGGCATCCATGCTTGATATCTTCGACAAGTTACAACAGTGGATGGAAGAGTATGCGCCACACGGTTGTATGTCGATGAATGCGATGGCTGCTTTTCCTGACAACGAGATAATTAATCAAGCTGTTACTGAACATAAACGAGAAGTAAAAGCACTTCTGGGTAAGCAGAGTCAACGAGGCGATCTGGCTTCAGAGCTTTTTCTACTTCATGAAGGTGTATCAAGCGCGTGGCCAGTATTAGGCGAAGAAGCGGTGACATCAGCACAGAATATGGTGACAAAATTACTCAAGGAAACACGATGACATTCGAACTACCAAAAACAATGAAAGGCGTAGAGATGTTGGGTCATGGCGGAGCAGACATGCTTGGCTACCGTGAAGATATCGCTGTTCCTCAAATTGAACCTAATGAAGTGCTGATCAAGGTGATGGCCGCAGGCGTGAACAATACCGATATTAACACACGAATCGGTTGGTACTCTAAAAGTGATGACTCAGATGATGCAAGTTGGTCGGGTGAAGCGTTGAAGTTCCCTCGTATCCAAGGTGCTGACGTGTGCGGTTTCATCGTGGCAGTCGGCAATGAAGTGTCTGCTGATCGTGTCGGTGAGCGTGTTCTTATCGAACCTTGTTTAACGGAAGTGCACGGACGAGATTTACCACAACCATGGTATTTCGGTTCTGAGTGCGATGGTGGCTTTGCTGAATACACCAAAGTCGCAGCGAAACATGCTTATGCGGTGAACAGCACAATGTCGGATGTTGAGCTAGCGTCATTCCCATGTTCTTACTCAACAGCAGAGAACATGCTGACTCGCGCTAATGTGGCTGAAGGTGATCGCGTGCTTATCTCTGGCGCATCAGGTGGCGTGGGCTCGGCGGCGATTCAACTGGCGAAAGCTCGCGGTGCTTACGTGATTGCGATTACTAGCCCAAGCAAAAACCAGCAGTTATTGGAACTGGGTGCTAATGAGGTGATTGCTCGTGATGCTGATTTAGTTGAGGCTTTAAGCACAAACAGTGTGAATGTAGTTATCGACTTAGTCGCCGGTGATAAGTGGCCGGAATTCCTTGAAGTGCTGAAACCACACGGTCGTTATGCCGTATCAGGCGCGATTGGTGGAGCTATGGTTGAGCTTGATGTTCGTACTCTGTACCTGAAAGACCTTAGCTTTTTTGGTTGCACTGTTTTAGAACCACAAGTATTCCAGAATCTAGTAAACCGTATTGAGAAACAGCAGATTGGCGCAATTGTCGCGGAGTCGTTCCCACTTGCTGATATTCATACAGCACAAGACGAATTCTTGAAGAAAAAACACGTCGGTAAGATTGTGCTGGAAGTGGCTCAGCGTTAACTTTAGATAGAGTTACAAGACTAATCTATGAAAGAGCGAGCAGCGTTATTTGCTCGCTCTTTTTGTTTCTGGCCAATACCGACTAGCCTAGTCTTGTCGTCTGCCGAGCAACAGATCCTATACAGCGAAGAAATAAGTGATTCATTTATCATTGTATGGTTTATGAATTGTGTGTGCGATAATCGCCGCCGTTCTATATCCCGATCTATGTTGTATTCATCTAGGAGCCGTATTGATGTTTAAAAGGGTATTGCAGGCACTATTTTCGCCTTTTGTTGATTCAAAAAACAAACCCTCTGCAGAGCCTGTCCAAAAAGAGCAACAACAAACCGTTGCTACTGATTCTGTTCAGTCTTCAATCTTTGTTCCGCCTTCGTCCGCCCAGCCATCATCACTCATTGTCGATAAGACGCTTAGCCTTCACGATGGTGAGTTCCTTGATTATTTGTTTGGCGAGTCCCGTCTGAGAACAGAGTCAGACCCATTTAGTGATTTTGTCGCCTGCCAAATTGAGCGCTTGATTCGCTCTCCAAAAGCGTTGCTTAATGAACTACCAGTGATGCCAACCTCTGTGACCACGTTAATGGCAGAATTACAGAGTGACGAATTTGATGTCGATGCATTGGTGAAAGTGATTGAACGCGAGCCAAGCATGGCTGCAGATGTGATAAAACTGGCTAACAGTGCTTTCTACAAGCGTGGTGAGAAACAGGTTACTGATCTAAAAACAGCATTCCTAAATATGGGTTCTCAAGGGCTTGTAGAAGGGGTCGTGAATAGCTACATGAAGAACTTCACGCCGGGCAACAATATTTACTGGCGTCATTTCGGAGAGAAAATTTGGAATCACAGTGTCCAAACGGCCTCATTTTCTAAGGAATTGATGAAAGACTCTTCATCTCAAGAAGATCAAGCCGCGGCATACTTTGTTGGGTTGATTCGTAACTTGGGCAAGATGATTATTTTCCAGATGATGGTGGAAGCATTTAAGCATGTTGACCCTTCAGTGCCGCCTAACTCGTTGGCATTGAAGCGATTGATGAACAGCTATTCTATTCGCCTGACTTACACCATTGCTAAATTCTGGGAATTGCCAGAATCTGTACTGACTGCGATTGGTTACCAAGAATCGAGCCGATACGAATGTACGCCACTTGGGCAAGCGGTGTTTGAGGCGAACTACTTAAGTGAGCTGCAATATCTGCTGGAAGCCAAAATGATTACGCCTGAAAACTTTGAAACCAGATGCCAACAAACGATAGCTACGCCTGCCGCCAACCTCGTGGCTAATCGTTTACTGAAAGAGTCCGAGCTAGCACTTGTTGGTTAAGTGAATCTGACTAAGAGATAAAGAAAATCGCCTCTCGAATTGAGAGGCGATGGATTTGAAGTTTACTTAAGCAGATAAGCGAAGCAGGTGCGTGAAGTCAGGCTGACAAGTATAAAGTAGACGTATCAATGCAGCGTCGCGATGTTTATTGGATCTCAGCCAGCTCTTCGACTAAACGGTCACGTTCTGCAATTTCGTCTTCGATTTTACGTTGGTACTTTTTCACTTTCTGAGTCTTACCAGACTGTTTCGCTTCTTCGAGATCATCTCGGTATTCAGCGAGATCTTCTTCACTCGATTCTATTTTTTCAGCGATTTTGTCTTTCAAGCCGTCATTGGTGCAGTTAGCTTTCACTTCTTTCAGTGCTTTGTTCAAGCCATCAACCTTGTGTTGATTGCCGTATTCCTTTGCTTTGTCTATTTGATATTCGATTTCGCAGCTCTTTCTTTCACAGCCGGATAAGTCTTCACACTGCGAACTCGCAAAGCTATGGAATGATAGAACGCATAGAGACAGTATTGAGCTCTTTAGAAGTAGTTTCATGCTTTAACCGTTTGATTTATAAATGGCGTTTAAGTGGTGCGATGTTATCAACAACACGAATAATTAGTTTGGCTCAACGTCACTTAATTTCCAGTCCGCCAAAGCTCTAATGTGTTTCGGCCCGATGCCACAACAGCCACCGATAATATTCGCGCCAAGTGCGTGCCAGTGTTTTGCGTAAACTAGGTAACCTTGGCCATCCAGCTCACGCATCTCTTGAAGCATGTCATTGGCTTCATGTTCGTTGCTGATCGGCGCAAAGTTGTTCGCATAGACACCGATTTCCAAATCACAGCCTAGTTCTTTAATTACTTTTTTAGTATCGATGATGGCTTGATCCATCACTTCAGGCACTGAGCAATTAAACATAACGCCTGTAGCGTTGGATTGGCAGGCCAGTTTGATGGCGTCAGTTACGCTTTCGCCAGAACGAATGCTAGCAGAATCACCCTTGGTGTCTTCCAAACTGAATGCGTAGTAACACGGCTTATCTGATTGCTTAAGTACCGCATGAATGGATTCGAATTCTTGCAGGCTACAGATCGTTTCCGCGATCCAAAGGTCGATGTTTGGGTCTTGCGCATCGTAAAGGGTTTGAATGATAGGGGCTGCTTCTTCGACCTTAAACAAGTCTGGTCGGTAGCTGCCAAATGGCGGTGGAATCGCGCCTGCTACTTTCACTGTGTGAGGGGCATTGTCAGCAACGGCTTTAGCCAGTTCGCCAGATAGCTCTGCGAGTTCAAAACCTTGTTGTTTGAACAGCTCTTCACCCAAATGAAAAGGTACACAGGCGTAGCTATTGGTGATCAGGATTTCAGCACCAGCATCGACAAAGTTTTGATGCGCTTGGCTAACAAAATCGGGTGCCTCAATCAGCGCTTGAGCACTCCAAAGTGGTTGAGAAAATGGCGCGCCAATTTCTTTGAGTTCTCGGCCCATGCCGCCATCAAGTATGGTTAGTGTTTTCATATTCAATACTATCTAAACAATTGCTGAAGTTCTGCCGCCACCATATCAGACAACCTTGATAGACAGAAGCCATCAAGCCAAGGTTCAACTATCGATGAGGGAGTTTCGTTATAGGCCGTCTAGCGGGCTAGTCGTGCCACTAAAGTGTTGCCCAATAACGTGAGTGTATATCTGAGTTGTCTTAACATCACTGTGCCCCAGTAGCTCTTGAACCGTTCTGATATCGGAGCCTGATTTTAGAAGTTGTTTATAAATTGATTGTACAGATAGGCTAGAGCATTGAGGGCAACCTTTTGAGTAGTGATGGCGACTTTTTGTTGATTAGCTAAATGAGAAAGAAAGGAGACAACTTCAGCGGCATGCATCTGTTCAGGGTGTTTAAGCTTATGAAAATGAATGAAGTATTTTATCCAATAACTGTAGGCTTTGATTGTCTTGCGACTATAGCCTCGCATCGTCATATGTTCGCAAATTGCCTGCATGAATTGACTCGCCATATATCCCCCTTCTAAAAAGCTGTGCATACACAGTTTATTGGGAGGGAGATAAATCATGGCTTAAAAAAGAGTGGTTTTTAACTCTGATTGAGCACGAATTTAACGAGAGGTTTATTTTAAATTATTGATTACAATGCAGGTTTATCGGTGGTTAAGAATGAGGCCGAGCGTTACATCGTCGGCAATATGTGCTTGCACGTTTTCACACTTAATGTTGAGACCCACTTTTATATTAAATGCATAGCATTCAGTTGGTTATGAGCGACCTTTTTGATATGTTAAGCGGATGGATTCGTGCTCGCACGATATTAAAATGTTATGTTTAATGAGGAAGTATGAGCGAAAATATAGAAAAGTTTGATGAGCTTGTCGCAAGAGTCTTTGAAAAACTCTACTCAGAGTTTCCTAAGCAAATTGTTCTCGATCCTTGTGAATTAATGGATTATGACGCAATTGCGTATTGGAATGACGATGGCGAATTCGTCGATCCCATTAGTGAGGAAGATAACGAGTTTTTTTCTTATACTCTTTCCTGGCTGTTTGACTCTGGCTACCTAATAGGGAAGTTCGGCGGTGCTTGGAACTCCCGAATGACGTTATCGCTCAAAGGCCTTCAGTTATTAAAATCTGTGCCATCTTCAGTCGAATCAAACGAGTCACTTGGTGAGCAACTTAAAGATGCTGTTAAGAGAGGCTCTAAAGACTATGCGGCAAATCTAGTTAGGGATGCTCTAAGTGCAAATAACGTTATGAATTTATTATCCGGAGTGTTTAATTAAACATAACAAAAAATTTAAGTGCGATTCGGCACGCGTGGCATTTTTACTATGCATCGGTTTAAGTGATTAAGGTGATATGCGGGAGCATCGGTATTGCATGCCTCACACCTTAATTGGGCTACATGGACTCCCTCTTTTGTCAACAATAGCTCCCGCTGACAACAGTGGATCGGACAGCAGCTCTACATTCGGTGTTTAATCGGATTCGTTCCGTCACCTTGATGATATTCGCTTGATGCCTGCCTCATTCGTTAAACAGTATTTATTACTTCCCAATTAAACAGGTTTAGGCATCTCGGTCTGGTCGTATTGTCATCATTTGCTATTGCTTTGACTCGGTGAGTGTTAACCGTTTACATAGTTAATCTTGTACTCTTTTCCTGTTGTTAATAATGCCCATATTATACGAGCATTCTTTGCTGCTAGGGCGACAGCTGCTCGTTTATAGCCTCGTCGTTCAACGAGTTGATTTAACCAAATACTGTTGCGATCGGTTTTCTCTTTACATCGTGCAATAACGGCTCTTGCGCCATGAATAAGTAGAGTGCGAATGTGTTTTTCGCCTCTTTTGCTGATGCGACCAAGATGAACATGACCACCTGTTGAGTATTGTCTTGGAACCAACCCTATCCAAGCAGCGAATTGGCGGCTGGAGCCAAATTGTTTGGCGTCATTGACGGTCGCGACAATGGCACTTGCACTGTGTTCACCGACACCTGGAATATCCATGAGGGCTTTGGCTGAAGCCATCTCACGGACTAAAGCGGAGACTCTGCGATCATAGTGCAGTACTTCTAGGTTAAGGTTTTGAATCTTGCTCGATAAATCTTGAAGTAGCTCTCGAGCGAGTATAGGCAGCCCATTTTCTGCATCTTCAAGGACACTACCAATGGTGTTTTGAGCCGAGTAGCGACCCTGTGGCATCACAATTCCAAATTCAGAAAGCAAACCTCTGAGTTGGTTAATGGTCGCCGTTCTTGTTTTAATTAGTCCCTGTCGAATACGATGCAGGCAAAGCACAGCTTGTTGCTCTTCACTTTTGATAGTGACAAATCGTGTTTTGGGTCTAGATACCGCTTCGCAGATGGCCTCCGCGTCATTGGCATCGTTCTTCTCATTTTGTCGGTATGGAATAACGAATTTGGACGCCATAATTTTCGGGTTATGACCGAGTTTCAGTAGCTCTCTTGCCCAGTGGTGTGCACCAGAGCACGCCTCCATACCGATGAGGCAGGGCGATAACTTAGCGAATGTGTCTAAGAGTTTGTTTCTTTTGACAGTTTTGCGTAGGACACACTTGCCATATGCATCAGCGCCGTGAATACTGAACACATTCTTGGCGAGGTCAACGCCAATAGTTTTAATGGTGGACATAGTAACCTCCAGTTCTTCAGCGTGTACTAAGTAAGTATGGCAC
>NZ_OSDX01000079.1:0-19944 GCF_900382755.1 Vibrio sp. Evd11 | reverse complement strand
GTGGTTACCGATGTATTGTTGAACACGAAATGTACAGCAAAGATCAACACGCCCTAGTTAAATATCATAAAAAATCCCGCTCACACTGAGCGGGATTTTTATTGGAATGCGTCTTAACGTTGGTTCTATTTCAGCGTGGTGTTTCGTTCAATGAACTTCACTGGCACCATCAACTTAACCAAGCTCGTGTCTTGCTCTTGAATTTGACTAACCACAATTTTCACAGACTCACGTGCAAGGCGTCTAAAATCTTGCTTGAAGGTAGTGAGTTGATAGTTCAACCACTGAGTCTGAGGGATATCATCAAAACCGACCACTTGCAGATCTTCTGGAATACGCAGGTTGAACTCTAAGCGCGCCACATCCATCACTGCCATTGCTAGGTTATCTGTCGCACAGAAAATCGCTTGAGGGTGTGTGGGTTCTGAAAATAGGGCACGAATAGTATCCAGTGAATCAAGGTAGTCATAATCAGCTTCAATAACACGAGCTTGTTTGCCCGTTAGGTCTTCGAATTCTGAGCAAAAGCCTGCCTCGCGTTCGCCGTTGGTGTAGGTCGGTACGTTACCTGTCAGGTAAACCGCTGATTTCGTTCCCACACTATGAAAGTGTTGAGCAGCAACTTGGCCTGCAGCGTAGTTGTCGCTCACCACATGGCTACTCTTAGTTCCTTCAACAACACGTGCGAACTGGACGATAGGAATGTCGAACTCTTCACACTCTTCATAAAGCGACTTGTTGAATGTCGCAGAAGCAGCAATCACGCCATCAACTCGGTATTGGAAGATATTAGGAATAGAGTGGTTGTCGTTTCCATCAACTTGCCAAGGAATTAATACCGCAGAGTAACCCTGTTTTTGTAGCTCAGTGGAGATAAGCTGTAGGGTTTTCATATGTATAGGGTAGTCAGCGTCAGGAAAAACTAGGCCAATCAATTTGGATTCATTTGTCGTCAGACTGCGGGCAAAGGCATTGGGACGATAATTTAACGATTTTGCTGCATCGAACACTTTCTGCTTGGTCTTTTCAGACACCGAACTGCCCGGTACAAATACGCGAGATACCGTTGATTGAGAAACGCCAGCCAGCTTAGCTACATCTTTAGAGGTGACGGTTGGCTTTGACGCCGTGGAGTGTTTTGGAGAGCTCATAGACCATACTTTTGAACCAAATTAACTGCGCACAGGATACCATAATTAGGTACGTACTCATAAAGCAATAACAAGGAGTGATATGAAAAATAAGGAATAATGACTATTTTGAATTTGATGTTGGGTATAACCCATTCTCTGTGTTGGTAAAAAAGTATGATTACAGAGATAGTGACTAAAAAGCTCTGCGTGAGAGCAGAGCTTTAGATTACAAGTTTACCCACAAAATGAGTGACATATTGCTAAGTCATTAGACTGTTAAGCCAAAAGCCATTAGAAGTAGTAACGAATACCAGCTGCGAATTGGTCATCGCTATTCTCGTAATGGTTACCAACCGACTTGTCGTTGCCATTATCAAATTGGTATTCCGTCCACACTAAGAACTTGTTCTTCTTAAAGTGGTACTCAAGGCCAGGGATAATTAGCTGACGCTCGTAGGCATTTGCGTTGTCGTCTGTGTCCGTTAAGTAGTTAACGTTAAAGGTTGGACGTAGACCATTTTCAAAGTGGTAGTAGGTGAAGAATTCAGCACCACGGTGGTCGTAGAATTCTGCTTTGCTGGTGGTTTCCCAGTTAGAACCTTGGCTGTAGGTGAAGCCAACAAACAGACCATTATTGGTGTAGTTCAAACCTAATAAACCAATACGTTGTGTGTCGCCATCTTTGATGTTTTGAACGCCAGCATCGACATCGTCAAATTCATTCTGATGGTAAGCCAAACCAATGGTTAGGCCGTCAGTGATGGTGTAAAGCGTTGAAGCGCCCATACCGTTTTTCAGTGTCGCGGTTAAACCATCCGCAAGGCCAACATCTTCACGAGTTGTCTGATAAGTGAAGCCGTATTTCCAGTTATCACTGATGTTGTTGCGGTAAGTGATAGAGTTTTCCGCGCGGCCTGTACCAGAAGCAATACCCCAGTCAGAAAGGTTGTAGTAACCAGAACCACGTGAACCAAAAACACGACCCATATCGGTAAACCAAGCCACATCGTAGAAGGTAGACCACTGCTTAGTACCTGCTGCGATTTTGCCGTATTTCTCGTGCTCTACGCCAGCGTATAGAAGTCGGTCGTAAATGTTATCGCCGTTAGCGCCCGAGTTATAACCCCATTCGGCATGGCCAAAGCCAGTCCAACCGTTATCTAAGCCCATTTGACCTTTAAGGCCGAAACGAGAACTACCACTGTTCCATTCGCCGTTATGGTCGCCGCCTTTGTCTTGGTAACGAACATCGAAACGGCCATCTAAAGTAAGGCTATCGCCCGCGTCATTGGTAAAAGTGTGTGCAGCAAAAGCTGAACCTGATGTAAGTGCCGTCAGGATCACTGCAGAAAGTATCGACTTGTTCATTGTTGTTCTCTTTATTCAGGCCGTAGAAAGCCACCGTGCTTTCAAGCCCGTTATTAGTATTGGTTTGGCAGGATGTACCCCATCCATGAGGCACTATTTGATTCAATTATTGGTGGAGCAATTATTGACTGGTGAAGCAATTGATTGGTGGAACATTGATTAGTTGTTGGAGCACTTACTAGGAGCGAGAAGGGTTTCCCAGTAAGCGTGGCAACCTAAATCAGATGTCTATTTAGGTTGCCACTATTTCGTTTCAATCTTTTGGATTAAAGCGTTTCGATTACAGCGTTGGGTTCATGATGGTTGAAGTGCGTTCGAACACGTCTAGACCTTGCTGTTGTAGCCAGTAAGGAAGGTCGATAAGCACCCAGTTCTCAGACAGTTTGTCACCGTCACGGTAGTAAACGTCAACCACTTGCATGTTTGCACGTACTTCACCACCAGTCATACCTAGGAAGCCACCTGTTGGTGTGTTTGATAGGTTTGGCCAACCGAAGAAACAAGAGAAGTTGCCTTCAGCGAAACGACAAACGTGACCATTGAACTTCTTATCTTTCAGGTTGTTACGGAAAGGAAGTTGGTGCTGTTGTTGGTAGCGAGGAATTGTGTAAGACGCGCCGATACCACATGGGCCGTACCAAATCATGTCTTTTGACCAGCTCTTCGCTAGTACTTCTGGTGGGCAACCCATCGCGCCGCTGTCGTTAAGAGCTGACAGGTCATCAACCATTTTGTTTACTAGAGCAAGTGTCGCAACACCTTCTTCTGGAGCCGCGTCTTCGAATAGCAGACCATCGTGGTTACGTGGGCCAGGGTAAACGAAGTGCTTACCTGTTGATGGTGGAAGTGGGTAGCAACCCGCTTGGTCCATCATGCCTAGAAGATCTAGGAACAGGCCTGTCTTTGTGATCTTGCCGTCAACAACACAGTTAAACTCTGCGTAGCGAACGTTCATGATTTTGCCAGTAGGGCGCATGCCTAGGTATTCAGCGTCGAACAGACCCATGAAGTGACCCATGCTCATTACCCAAATCTCATCTGGATTAACTTCGTTGTTACCACCGATGAAGATATCTTGACGACGCTGCATGCGTGTCATTGATTTCATCATTGGAGCCCAGAATACGTCAGCCGCAGCTTGAGCGCCTTCTTGCTCGCGGAATGGGTAAACACCGCGCCATAAGTAATCTTCAGACGTGTGTGCTTTCAAAACTTCAGCAACGTTTTCGTGAGTAGCGTTTTCCATTGCGTCAAAGTAGTCACGAACAATGCGTTTAGCTTCTTGATATTTAGACATAATTAATTCTCGTTTTGTTGTCGAGTCAACATTCGGAACAGGACTCGATTTGGATTTTGTTACCGGCTGACTTATCAGCCGGATTGATGTTTATTTCGTGTCTTTAGAGATTTCGACTAAAGGGGATTAAGCTTTTGCTGTTTCCGCTTTCTTGCTCTTGTCGAAAATGCCGCCTTTCAATGTTTCTGGTAGAGATAGCCACAGTAGACCTGCCAGAATCCATACGATTGGCGAGCCCCACATTGCTGTCGCAAGGTCGCTGCGCTCTTGGATGAATACCAACACCATTGGTGCCCACATGCCGATGATACGACCACCGTGGAACAGAGCTGCACCGAAGCTACGTAGGTGAGCCGGGAACAACTCAGAGAAGTAACCACCCCATACTGCAGAAGCAGACAGACCGAAGTTGTAGATAAGACCTAGGATAGCCAGCATGTTTAGGCTGCCGATCATCACGTCGCTTGGTGCAACGAAGAAGACTGAAGCCATAACACCCGCAAGAATGAAACCAAACGCGTTCACTTTACGGCCATATTTGTCGGCGATTGCACCCCACACCCAAGCACCGAATAGAGAACCGAATGCTGAGATAGAAAAGATGATGCCGATAGTTGAACCGTCAAATTGGCGAACTTCTTTCAGGTACGTTGTCACGAAGCCTGAGAAGAATTGGTAGCCATAGAAGTTAAGGCCAGCCAGTAGTAGACAAGTGATGGTTAGCTTGCGGTAAGGCGCGCTTAGCATTTCACCCCAAGAACCTTTCTTCGCTGGTTTATTCGATGCTTCAGCCGCGGCTTGATCTTCTTCACCGTAAGCGATCACTTTCTTGTCGCTAGGCAGGATGAAGATCATCAGTGCAGCAGCAACTAGAGGAGGAATACCACCCACCCACATTAGGCTCTGCCAAGGTGCATCGATGCTAGAAATGAACGCCGCGTATGCACCCATTGCCATTAGGGCAACCGAGAACATCGAAGAAGCGAATGCCGTTAACTTACCGCGAACGCTTGGTGTGAAGAGGCCGATCATCAGGCTTACTGCTACGGTGAAGTAGCCACCTAAAGAAATACCGATGATGAAACGCATTGCTGCCCACATCGCGTAGTCAGTAAACATCATGTTGATGATGGTTGCGCCACCGTTCAGTGCAGTGATGACAATAAGAGTCGATTTCTTACCAAAGTTTGATGCCACCCATGCACAGCTCAGAGCACCAATAAGTGCACCAACCGATTGCCATGTATAGAACTGAGCGGTATCCGCCAAGTTAATACCATCATACGCATCAACGATGTATGGGCGTACGTAGTCAATAATTACAAAGTTATAACAATAGAAAAAGTAGCCAACTAGAATTGCAAGATAAGCAGCTACCCTTTGAATCATAGGAACTTCGCTCATGTGTTTTTTAGTAGTCATGACCGATAAACCTTTATTTTTTATAGGGTGTTTTTAGTTTCGATTATTGTGTGGCGGTTATTGAATATCACCACACCATCTTCATTTCGGGAGAGATAATAGAATTTTTGTGGTTATTAGATCCGTGATCAAAGTCAATTTTAAAATGAGTGCGTACCCATTTTGTGTATTTTAGTGATCTTGATCTCATTAGATCGTTGTTTGCGACTTTTTGGGCATTTAGAGTGTTTAATCACCTATCTTAGTGACAATACTCACACTTATTGTGGGTTTTTGAGGGAAAATAGCTATTTTTGAGTACTATTGGCGGCGAATGAATTGCGAAATATAATAAACGGAATCTAAAAATGGTTACGTACTCAAGTTTTGTGGTTATTGATTTATATGTACTAACTACTCTATTTATCAGTTACTTAGTGAATAAGCGTTATAGCGTTGGTGGCGACTTCTCAACGGGCGGAAAGCAATTTGGTTGGTTTACGGCAGGTGTGTCGATTCTTGCAACCTACATCAGTGCGATGACGTTCGTGGGTATGCCGGGCTGGGTTTATAGCTCCGGCATGGAAGCGATGAGCGTACATTTGAATTACCCAATAGTGATCTTTTTCGCTGTGGTTTTCTTTGTCCCGGTGTTTTACAAACTCGGCCTGACTTCGATTTATGAATACCTAGAGCACCGCTTTGGCGTTGTTGCTCGCACGATTAATTCTATCGTGTTTATTGTGGTTCAGTGTATTTCGGCAGGGGTGATTTTATATGCAGTTGCACTGATCTTGGTGCAAGTACTGCCGGTAAGCATCTCCGAAGCGATCATCTACATCAGCTTATTTACCGCTTTGTATACTTATGCGGGGGGTATCTCAACCGTCATATGGACAGACATGTTGCAGTCGGCGGTGCTGATCATAGGCAGCATTGCGATCTTTGCTTTATTGCTGATGAAGATTGATGCAGGGGAGGTGTTGTCTCCTGAGCATCTGAATATCATCAACCTCGATTTTGACTTGGGTGTTGATACCACATTGTGGGCAGGCGTAGTGGCAGTGAGCTTCTTGCACCTTAGCGTATATGGCACTAACCAACTAATTATTCAAAGAACATTGGCGACCAAGAACGTTAAAACTGCACAAAAATCGATGTTGCTTTGTGGTTACGGCGCGTTCTTTATTTACCTATTTTTCTCTGTAATGGGCGTTCTTCTGAGTGTCTTTTATCAAGACCAAAGCTTTGAAAACAGCAACGAAGTGATTCTCGATTTTGTGTTTAACCATACCAACCCAATCGTTGTTGGTTTGGTGATTTCAGCACTCTCGGCAGCGGCAATGTCGACCTTGGATTCCACTTATAACTCAATGGCGACAGTGGCAACGTTCGATTTCTATAAGCGATTTTTCCGTAAGAAAGCCTCCGATGCACATTATGAATCAGTGGCAAGAAAGATGAGTTTGGTTGCCGCGGCGTCAGTTGTAGTGCCTGCTTTGATGGCGGTTTCTAATGAATCTGTGCTCAAAACTATTGCTAGTCTAACCTCCATTTTTGTCGGTATTCGCCTTGGCTCTTTCATCCTGGGTTTGTTCTTCAAACAAGCGAATGAGAAAGGGGTGATTGCAGGCAGTATTGGCAGCGTAGCTGTGGTGTTCATTGCTAAATACAGTGGCATATCTTGGCCTTGGTTTGCCTTGATTGGCACTGTGGTTTTCTTAGTGTTAGGTGTTGTCGTCAGTCGTTTCTGGGGAGAGGTGACCGAACAACAAAACGAATTTATTGCCAAGCAGAAGCATTTGTTCGCTAAGCCTACGGCGAGTCATTACGGCTTGTTGGTATTTGCTGTTGTGACGATTGCTGCTTGTACTGTTATCCCTGATTGGCTTTATGCCGCTCTTTCTTAATGAGTAAATTTTCTCAACTGGTTAATTTTTAACGGGTAAATCTATGCTGTCCATTTTTGATATCTATAAAATTGGTGTTGGCCCTTCAAGCTCACACACCAACGGCCCAATGATTGCGGGTTTCCATTTCACACAATTAATCGCCGATAGGATTGCAGAAGTCGTTCGTATCCAAGTTGATTTATATGGTTCGTTATCGTTAACCGGAATAGGGCATCACACTGACAGAGCAACCATCTTGGGTTTACTTGGCAATAAGCCAGACACCATTAAAATCACCAGCGCTAATGAAGCGATGCGCCTTGCTATCAACAGTGGTGAAATGCAGCTGAGTGGCAGTCACACCATTGGCTTTAACTACCAAACCGACATGCTATTTCATGAAGACAATCTGCCTTTGCATGAAAACGGCATGATGATTACCGCGTTTGACCAAAGCGGTAATGTGATTGTTGATGAAACCTATTACTCGATTGGTGGTGGCTTTATTGCGACAGCGGATGAACTGCAAAATGGCACGAAAACCCAATCAGTCGAAGTCACCTTCCCATTCAGCAGTGCGGATGAAATGCTCGCTCAGGCGGATCAAAACGGCATGAGTTTGGGTGGTATGATTCTACAAAATGAAGCGGCTTTCCAAAGCGCGGATGCTATATCAGAAAAGGCCGATCAAATCTGGCGAGTAATGACTCGTTGTATGGAACGCGGCTTTGAAACTGAAGGCATTCTTGATGGTGGCTTGAACGTCACTCGCCGTGCGCCTAATCTACTGAAAAAGCTCGAAGCGAATGCAGCCGTTGAAAACGATCCAATGGAAATCATGGATTGGATTAACTTGTTCGCCTTTGCGGTGAGTGAAGAAAATGCGGCTGGTGGCCAAGTCGTGACATCACCAACTAATGGTGCCGCGGGCGTGATTCCAGCCGTGTTGATGTATTACCATCGCTTCATTAAAGAGTTGGATACTAAGCAGTTAAAAGACTTCTTAGCCGTATCGGGCGCGATTGGTATTTTGTACAAAACCAACGCTTCTATTTCTGGTGCCGAAGTGGGCTGCCAAGGTGAAGTGGGCGTTTCGTCTTCTATGGCGGCGGCGGGTTTAACCGCTTTACGCGGTGGCAGTAATGAGCAGATTTGCATTGCGGCAGAAATTGCGATGGAACATTCATTGGGTATGACATGTGACCCGATTGGTGGCCTAGTACAAGTGCCTTGTATTGAACGAAATGCGATGGGCTCGATGAAAGCGATTAATGCTTCACGAATGGCACTCAAACGTAACAGCAAAAGCCTGATCTCATTGGATAAGGTTATCGCGACCATGTATCAAACGGGCAAAGACATGAACAAGAAATACCGAGAAACCTCACTCGGTGGCCTTGCCCTAATTCACCTTGCAGCGCCATGTGAGTAGCCATCAAACAGATTAATTAGGCTCAATATCAAAGCCCAGCATCGTTAGACTTTAAGACTCTAAGGTGGCTGGGCTTTTAAGTATCAATTTTTGTTGAAAGACGACTGCTTATCAACTGGGAGCAAGATTATTCTCCAAGAGGGAGCTTATAGCTGTTTTTCAACTCTTTAACCGAGATATTGGACTGAATCGCACTCACGCCTTTTACTCGTCTGATCGAGCTAATACGCTCAAAGTATTCTTCTAAATCTTTCGCTAGCACTTGAATCATATAGTCGGCGCCACCTGCAATACAGTGACACATAGGAATCCAATCGGTTACTTCGACAAACTCTTCAAACGGTTCCGTGTTTTCAACTTCATGGTTACCCAAGGTCACAAGAGTAAAACCAGCCACATGAAAACCAAGCTTTTTGCGGTTTAGCTTCGCGGCGTAACCATCGATGTAACCCGTATCTTCCATGCGCTTCCAACGGCGCCAGCATGGGGTTTCGCTGAGGTTCACTTTCTCTGCGAGCTTACTGTTGCTCATACGTCCGTCTTGTTGGATATGTTCTAAGATGGCGATATCTGTGTCATCTAACACTTCTTTGGTGGATTCTTTCTGTTTCATGGTTATTTTAGAAAAGTCTTGCTCAAATTTGGATTAATATTAGCCTATATAGCAATTTAATTCCTAGTCGAATCTGTAAACTCTCTCCGTATAAATACTTTACTTATTAGGAGTGAGAGGAAATGAGCTCTCAATTAATGCTGGCGTTCTTGCTATTTTCAACATCAATTGCAATTACCCCTGGGGCAGGCAATATCGCATTACTTGGGATTTCAAGTCGTTATGGATTTGCTGCGACTTTACCTTTTATCTCTGGAAACGCTGTTGGCATCATCATCGTACTGGCGGGTTCCAGTGTCGGTTTGGTGAGCCTATTTACCCTTTACCCAGAGCTATACAACATTTTGAAATACGCGGGTGCGGCTTATTTGCTGTTCATGGCATGGTCGATTGCGAATATGCAAATCGAAGAAAGCACCACCGACAATCGCTCGGGCTTTATGTCAGGCGTGTTGGTGCAGGTGTTGAACCCTAAAGGTTGGATTGCTTCATTAACTGTGTTTTCGCAGTTCATCACCCCGAATGCAGATTACTTGATTCAAGTGGTGACCATTATCGCGGGTATGGTGATCACGGGTGTACCGTGCATGTTGGTGTGGGCGTATTGCGGCACCATGCTTAAAAAGTTGCTGCAATCGCCAAAACAGATGATGTTTGTGAACCGTTGCTTGGGTGGAAGCTTAGCGATGGTGGTTGCCTTTATGCTTTATCAACCGGCATAAATCACAAAGAAAAAAACCACTCCTAAATCCATAGGAGTGGTGTCTAATTGTCGACTAAGTCGTTAACAGTAAAGAATTAAGTTAACAAATATTTAAGGAACTTGAGTTAAAAGCTTTTATGCCTAGAAGCTTTTAAGTTTAAAGATTAAGCGGTTTCAGCCTCTTTAACTGGAGCTGAATTACGGATTAGGTGGTCAAATGCACCTAAGCTTGCTTTCGCACCTTCACCCATCGCAATGATGATCTGTTTGTAAGGTACGGTCGTTACATCACCCGCCGCAAACACACCTTTCATTGATGTAGCGCCATGAGCGTTAATTTCAATTTCACCGCGTGGTGACAGCTCAACTTTTGAACCTTTCAACCATTCGCTGTTTGGCATCAGGCCGATTTGAACAAAGATACCCGCAAGTTCGATCTGTTTTAGTTCGTCGGTGTTGCGGTCTTTGTATTCCAGACCGGTTACACGGTTGCCATCACCAATCACTTGTGTGGTTTGAGCCATCTTGATGATTTCGATGTTTGGTGTTGCGTTCGCTTTGTCGATAAGCACTTGGTCTGCACGTAGTGTGTCTGCAAATTCAAGTACGGTTACGTGTTCAACAATGCCCGCTAAATCAATCGCCGCTTCGATACCTGAGTTACCACCACCGATAACCGCTGTTTTCTTACCTTTGAACAGGGGACCGTCACAGTGTGGGCAGTAAGCGACGCCTTTATTGCGGTACTCTTGCTCACCCGGAACATTCATTTCACGCCAGCGAGCACCGGTACTGGTGATGACGGTACGAGCTCGTAATGTTGCGCCGCTTTCTAGCTCGACGTGGATGTAGCCATCTTCTGTGTCTTCTGCCGCAATGATGTTCGCAGCGCGCTGCTCAGTCATTATCTCAACACCGTACTCTTTTACGTGCTCTTCTAAGCTAGCCACTAGCTTAGGACCTGTTGTCGCTTTCACTGAGATAAAGTTCTCAATCGCCATCGTATCCATCACTTGACCTCCGAATCGGTCAGCAACCACACCGGTACGAATGCCTTTACGTGCAGCATAAATTGCCGCTGAAGAACCTGCAGGGCCGCCACCGACAACCAATACATCAAAGGGTGCTTGTTGGTTTAGGTTGGCTGCTTTCTTTTCCGCTGCGCCTGAATCAACCTTGTTCAAGATCTCTGCCAGTGACATACGGCCTTGACCAAATAGCTCACCATTAACGAACACGCTTGGTACTGCCATGATGTCGCGAGACTTCACTTCGTCTTGGAATGCTGCGCCATCAATCATGGTTGTCTTAACTAGAGGGTTAATCGCCGACATCATGTTGAATGCCTGAACCACTTCTGGACAGTTTTGGCACGATAGTGAGATGAAAATCTCTACATTAAGCTCTTGATTAAGCTCTTTAATTTGTTCGATTACGTCAGCTTCAAGCTTGATAGGGTGACCACCACTATGAAGCAGTGCCAGTACCAATGATGTGAATTCGTGACCCATAGGTAAACCCGCGAAACCGATCGCAGTGCCTTTCTCTTGGTTCACGACCTGCATGATAGGGCGGCGAGTACTTGCGTTATCATCTCGAATTACTTCAATTTTGTCGGTGAGAGAGGCGATATCATTCGCCAGATCTTGAAGTTTGTTCGCGGTATCGCTGCTATCAAGGCTCAGCACTAACTGAACATTGGTTTTTAGGTTTTCTAGGTATGCTTTTAGCTGCTGCTTCATTGCTTGATCTAACATAATCGTGCCTGCTCTTAAATTCTGTGTCTTGGTATTGACCAATACCTTCTTGCTGAAAAAGGAAAATAAAAAGGGGGCGCAAGTCGGCAAATATTGTGTTGTTGATGGCTTGAAAGGGTGGCGCGCAACTGCCCTTTAGGAGGGAGGCCGAAGCGCGCCTGTAGAACCGTTTAACTGTTCTGCTTTATTTGTTCTTTCGTTTAGCTGGGCTTAGATTAAATCTTGCCTACTAGGTCTAGAGATGGCGCTAGAGTCTCTTCGCCTTCTTTCCATTTCGCAGGGCAAACTTCACCTGGGTGAGCGGCTACGTATTGTGCTGCTTTAACCTTGCGTAGTAGGTCTTCTGCGTCACGGCCGATGCCTTCAGCTGTGATTTCCATTGCTTGGATAACACCTTCAGGGTCGATTAGGAACGTTGCACGGTCTGCAAGGCCCTGACCTTCACGCATAACGTTGAAGTTGTTGGTGATGTTGCCTGTTTGGTCGCCGACCATGAAGTATTCGATAGTGCCGATTTTGTCAGACGTGTCGTGCCATGCTTTGTGAGAGAAGTGCGTGTCAGTTGATACTGAGTAAACTTCTACGCCACGAGATTGAAGCTCTGCGTATTTGTCTTGTAGGTTAACTAGCTCAGTTGGACATACAAATGTGAAGTCTGCTGGGTAGAAGAAGAATACAGCCCACTTGCCTTTAACGTCTTGCTCAGTGATTTCTACGAATTCGCCGTTTTTGAATGCTGTTGCGTTGAATGGTTTGATTTCTGTGTTGATCATGATTCGACTCTCTTTCTAATTTGTAGTGTTTAACGCTATCCCGCGTCGATGGAGCTATATTGCATTCGCACCGAAAATTAGTGAAATCGGACATTTCTATAGATTCAATAGGCAAATCCTATCTTCGTAAGAAGAGAGCTATCGACAAAAGCTATCGATAGAAGTTATCAAACTAGGGCTACGTTCTATTTGGGTAGCTATGCTCTTTAGGCTGTTCTCTATTTCGGCTTATCTCTATTCACGTAAGCCTCTATGTATCTACGTATCTATGTATCCATGTAGGCAAGTAGGCAAGGGGAGGCATGGCTTCTTTAAGCGAGCTAGGATTTGATGTTAAATCTTTAAATAACAAAAAATTATCATTAATATAATTTATGATAATTTCAGTTAATCCTCGCATCTCCATATACTCTCTCCATCGAAACGAAACACCGAAGCTAATCTTCGGAAAGCACAGAATTAAAAACGAATTTGGAGCAAGTTATGAAAATGAATCACGTAGGCATCATGGTTGGCGACATGGACAAAGCAGTCGAGTTTTACACTAAGGCTCTGGGTCTAAGAATCGTAATGAACAACACTAAGGTTATGGAAGAGCGCGAATCAGCAATCGGCCGTATGTGTATCGCAGTATTTGGCGAAGGCTTCAAAGGCTTCAACATTGCACACCTAGTAACTTCTGATGGTATCGGTGTTGAGTTGTTCGAAATGAAAGATCGTCAAGAGCGTCACGAAGTAGACTTCTCTCGCCTAGGCATCTTCCACTTCTGTCTACAGCTTCCAAAAGAGCAGTTTCATTCAGCGATTAAGCGCGTTGAAGAGTTTGGCGGTAAGGTTCGTATGGACATCATGCGTTACCACCCAGAAGACGAACTAAAACAAGCGCAAATGGTTTACCTAGAAGACCCGTTTGGCAACCTATTCGAATTCTACTCGCACACATACGAAGATACGTACGCGACTGATTACGAGTAATCGCGTTACCTGCCTGTCATAAGGTAGAAACCGAAACACCCCCTAAAGAGGATTGGTAGAGATACCAATCCTCTTTTTGTTTTGGGTTATGTATGACTGGAGGTGGACGCATTCTTAGAACCAAGCTCAATAGCTGAGATAATCCATAACTTGTATTAGCTGTATACGTATCTCATTGGTTGTTTGACTGTGCCAATAACCTAGTGCAAAAGACATTAGAGGGATGCCGAACATAATCAACAGCACTAAAACGAGAAGATACTTAGATGACAACTGCCAACCATTGCGTGTCTTTAGTCCAAGTGCCTGCTTATTCGGACAAGCAGCAACACAGCGTAAACAAGCTTGGCACTCATCTGTTCGAATCTGTTTAGCGGTATGAATAATAATATTAGAAGGACATGCACGAGTGCATTTGCTGCAATTCAAATTATCTTTTTCATTTAAACAGTGTTTAGTGTCTCGACGAATTTTAAATGGGCTGAATAGGCTTGTTATCCCGAGTAGTGCGCCATAAGGACAAAAGTAACGACAAAAAGCACGTTGTCGCCATGCTGACATCAATAGAATGATGGCTAAAACACCAAGAGTAATCATTCCTGGTTCAACGAATACCCAAGCGGTTTTTACATCAGCGATTTTATGATAATTGCCATTGAGATAATAAGTCAGGCTCGCGACAGGCATTCCGACTGAAATAAAGGTAAAGAAAGCTAACAATAAGTACTTCATCATGCGTAATGGCCAGTCGATCCAAGCCGGTGGTAAATACGCTTTCTTCACGAACTTTAAGCGTAATTTATACAGATACTCCCCTGCGAGACCTAACGGACAAATCCAACCACAAAATGCACGCTTACAAGCAATACCAGTCACTACCACAGTCACGAGCATGACTGCACCTGCCGGGTGAGTTTGATCCCAAAATCCAATAGAGAAGATAGCCTTAAGTTGAATAGCTGCAGCAATAGGTAAGAAAGCATCCGTAACATCCGGTCGCATGAAGCTCGGAGATATTTGATGAACAAGTAGCCATGTGTGAAGGGTGTACTGGATCGCCACTAAAAATAATGAAAGTGCCATCGCGTGTTGGCTGACTTGACGCAAAACATTTGTCTTAGATGAAGCCGTAATGATGGTCGGTTTAAAGTAAAAAACGGAAGAGATAACAACCATCGCTAATGACAGAGCAATGAGTAGAGGCCAGTAGGCTGCGCTTAATACAGCAATAATGATAATGCAGGAAGTTATTATGCTACCGAGCTTTTTACCGCTAGTGTAGAGAACACAAATGCTATAAATCAATGCAAGCATTAAGGTAAAGGATTCAATAAAAGTCATATAGCCACCGTTTCATTACAGAGTGGTACTATAAATCGCGTGGAAGAGTATGTCTGACGATTAATGAGCTAACTTATCTATCTTTGATATGAGTTAATTTTCATCAATATTTCGCCTAACCATTAAGGGTGATTTTTAACAACGTTAGCTGGGGTTATTAATAAAGTGAACAGAGATGATTAATCGCTAAACCGCATTTTTGAAATGCTCAGTAAGAAAATCCAAAAACACTCGAACCTTGAGGCTTCCTCTTGGTGAGAGATGCAATGAGCTGACGGCTCGTTTCGCTTCATCAAATTCGCCTGAAAATAACCTTACGATTTTAGTTCGGTAGGAGAGTGCCCAGTCCAATTTTTGAATGCTCGGCTGAATGCGCTCGAATCTGAGAAGCCAAGTTCGTGAGCGACATAAGTAATATTACCGTCGTTTTGGTTAAGTAGGGTCAGGCTTAGTTCAAGTCGATATTTATCAAACAAGCGACGGAAACTTACACTTTCTTGTTTAAGTTTACGGTTCAAGGTTCGAGGGCTTATGTGCAGGTTGCTTGCTACGCTATCTAGGTTTGTGTCTTTCACTGCAAGCACTTTAAACGTTTCGTTCACTTTGTAGATTAAGTTAGTTTTTAACGCCTTTTCCATCTGTTGGTCGGCAATTCGTACTAACTCTGCATGAAAATCAGGCTGGAATTGGCGAGGCTTCTTCTGTGCCAGATCGTTAGAGAAAAGGAGATATCGGGCAGGGTAGCCTTCTTTCATTTCTATATTGAATACGCGCTCGAAGATAGCCAAGAACTCATCGCCGATGGTGTTCTTGTTAATATGAATGGCTACTTTTTGCTTGGGCGCATTGAGGTATTTTCGAATGAGCTTGAGAATAATGCTGAAATAGAGCCCTAAGCTAATGTGTGTCATGAGCGTTGACTCATCAATGTATTCGGGTGTCACTGTCCAAAGTTCCAGTTCACCTTTATCGGTTTCACGACTGAATATCTTCAACAGTGGGTGTATATGAATTGAATATCGACTCAGTAGTTCACAAAAGCTGGAGAGATTGGGGGCGGTTAGCATGGCCATGACCGGAGCGCCCATTTCAAGTTCATCGAAGTAGCGGGCTGATTCATCAAACAAGTCGATCAGTTCATGATCAAAACGTTGGTAGATATTGGTGATACCAGTTTGAAGCTGATGAGCCGAAATCGTTTCGGCGGAGCAAAGTTGTTCATATACCTCTGCCCCTGACCAGATGTCACTGCTGTCTCCAATTCTAGCTTGGATCGCTGAATCTAAAGTTTTAAACCAAAATATGGGCAACTGAGTACTAAAACTTTCCACCATAACTTCCTGTTATTGCTGGTTGTTGAAGAGTGTTCTTCTCGTTAATGTGCCCCAAATTATAGGATTTTTTTACTGGTTACAAGCAGTGAAAAGCTCAGTTAGACCTTAGAACTTGTAATCAACACCTACTGAAACCACATATTGTGACGATTGGTAATATTCAATATTCGACGTGGTTGTTTTTGCACCTAATAGTGATACTAGAGACCAGTTTTTTGCATCAAAGATATTGGCATATTCATAGGCGATAAATGCACCGAAATCTTTGTCTTCACGCGTTTTATTGAAGATAGGGTTCTCTTTATCATAGTCGCGTTTTGCTGCGTTGATCGTGAAAGCAAGGCCATGATTTCCGAATCTTTTCGCTAAGTTCACCTCAGCTCCAACACTTAGGAACGATAACGCATTACCCTCAGAGTTCGACGAGAAAACATTGATTGAAGGCGTGAGAATGCCAGACCCATCTTTTAAGAAGTACTGGTAACCCGACTTTAAATAAAAATACTCTCGCTCTCGCGTCATTAATGCTCGCTCTTCGTCAGTTAAATTAAGTCCTTTTAATCCTGTGTTTTCTTTTTTCACATCGGACTCGCCAAAAGCCATATCGATATTAAAGTTAGTCCCCATCATTTTAGACAGCTGCATTCGAACCACGTTGCCGGTTAGGTCGGTTTCTTCTCTCTTCGAATCAACGGCATAAGGGTCATCCCACACCTCGCCAGAGATCAGCGTTGGTAAGATGGAAAAGTCGATAACCATCCCGCTCTCCAGTTGCTGTCTATAGCCCACTTCAAATGCCAACGTACCTGTAATGATGTCGTCTCTAGAGGTGCCTAAGAAAATTTGCTTGTGATTCAAAGCGCCAAAGGTGTACTGCATCGAACCTAAAATAGCGACCATTCCATTGGCTTCAGTCGCACCAGACGACATTAAATCGGTTTGAGATTGATGATTACTTTGGCCAACATCTAAGTTGCTTGAGTTTGCGGTGAAGCCGGTTAGGAAGGTCATGTTGCCACTGAAACCTTCGCTTGGTGCCAAAGCTGCGTATGAGTGAGAAGCAAGCAGCATAGTTGCCAAAAATAGGGAGATAATATGTTTCATCAATAGACTCGTACTTGAATAGTTTTTTATCGAACTGATTTCGAAATCGAATAGCTCTTGAAAATAAATAGCTCTTGAAAGTGAATTGCTTCTTAAAGTGCTATTGGGGCTTTTTTATTTGCCCAAGGCTTGGCGCTTTCTAGTTGATAGGCCAATTCAAATAAGAGGCGGTCGTTGCCTCTTGCTGCGGAAAAGTGACTGCCGACTGGAAGGTTCTGCTTGTTCCAATACAAGGGCACTGACATCGCAGGGTTACCAGCCACGTTTTCGATTGGCGTGTAAGACATTAATTTCTCAGAGCGCTTCCATATTTCTTTACCGGAGTGCGCTTTCTGGTCGAAATATTCAATATCCAAAGGAATATGGTTCGAACACGGAGTCAGCCATATATCGATGGTTTTAAAGAAATCTCGGTTGTGAGTCAGTGCGAAATTGTGGCATCGCGCTTTGGAGTCGATATACATATTAGGTTCGGCTTTTAAGCGTGCTTGCATCGTGCGAGCCAAATAAACGACGTTGTCACTCACCTTGTCTGGCATTGATTCAAGTGGCATGCCTAGGCGGTCGAACTGTTCAACAAAGCCTGCCATCTTGTTGCCAAATACCCCCATGTAATTGCGCATGAACACGTCGCCATCTTGTATCGGCTGGTCAACTTCTATAACGATATGTCCAAGGTTTTCGAGTAACGAGGCCGTAGCTCGAATAGCAGCGATCGTATCTTCATCGGGAAGTCTGCCGTGGATATCTTTTAGGGTGACACCAATCGTTATTTTTCGGTTGAGAGAAGCATTAACCATTCCTATCGGAGTTCGTGGAAAAGGCGTCTCAAAGTTGTTTTTTGTGTGATGCTCTGTGACTGAAACCGCTAAAGCAGCATCACGAACGGTTCTCGACATAAACGACTGATGGGTAAAATCTTCATTTGTTGAGCCGTCAGTTAGGCCCGAAATCAAAGACTCTCGACTTGGTTTAAAACCAAAGATTCCCGTCGCTGAAGCTGGCATCCGAGATGAACCACCACCATCTGTAGAATGAACTAAGGGTACATAGCCAGCAGCGATTGCAGCTGCACCTCCGCCAGTCGAAGAATGAACACCTCGGCTTAAATCCCATGGGTTGCGCGTCGCACCATAAAGTGGATTCTGTGTGCATCCCAACGTCATCATCTCAGGGATATTTGTCATGCCTATCGTGTTGAGCCCTGCATTCTGTGTCGCACGAATAAACCAAGAGGTCTTGTTGGGCTTTCTGCCTTGGTTTAGTTTCGACCCCATCGTGCATTCAAGCCCAGCCACATCGACACAGTCTTTTGCTAAAAAGGGGACACCTGCAAAGGGGGAATGAGGGTTAAACGAGTCCGCGCGTTCCAGTGCTAAGTCAAAGCACTCAGAAACCACGGCATTGACCTGATCGTTTGTCTGGCGAATTTTATATATCGCTTCTTGTACGAACTCTTTTGGCGTGGCTTTTTTGCTTCTGATTAGGCTAGCCATCTCTGTCGCATCCAGTGGCGAGTCAACGGTTCGGTAATCTGCTGGTAATGTTTTTGGCGAAGTAGGAGATGCATTCGCTAAAGCAGGTAGAGATATAGCCGCAGCTGAAACTGCGCCTTTTCCCATAACTTTGAAAAAATCTCTGCGCTTTAATTCATTGATAGTCATAGTTTCTATCCCAAGTTAGAAAGTCACTATCCTTGTTTCGAAATCTAGCTTGCTAGATCTATCTTCACTCCGTGTGCTGATTTATGGGACTAGAATAAAGATCGGAGTGTTTGCTTGCAGTGCAAATACCGCCAACATTCATACCATTCACGCCAACTCGTTTGTCGGGTTATGTATAGGCAGGCGTTATCGCTATTTAAACAAAGTCGTTGCGGGTGAATGGCGTGGAATGGTTGAAAAACAAGCAACTTTAAGACGTTGTTAAAGTTGACGTTTTAAGGATAAAACCTTTCATAGGCATGACGGAAGAAAGCGTTGTTTATGGAAATATTGCGGGCTCATATCGAATGGTAGCCTTGATTGAGCTGTGACTATACTCAGCACAATATTGCTAACCAACAACAACGAAAATAGAGAAACATGCAGAGATTAGCGTTCCCAAATCACATGAAAAAACTACATATCATCTTTACCGCTCTTATTCTTATGATATTAGCCGGATGCACCTCAACGTCGGCTGTCGGCAGTTCTAAAACAAAGGACTATGCCAAGTCACATGCTCTTGTGGGTAAAGCTTCTTGGTATGGCGATAAATTCCATGGAAAACTCACAGCAAGTGGTGAGACATACAACATGAATGCTTATACGGCAGCGCATAAAACTTTAGCCTTTGGCACTATAGTGAGAGTGACTAACACTGCCAATAATAAGTCTGTCGAAGTTAAAATTAACGATCGAGGCCCTTACGTAAAAGGCCGAGTGATCGACCTTTCTCACAAGGCATTTGCAAAAATCGGCAACGTTAATCAAGGCACTGTGCCTGTCAAAATCGAGATTGTTGATGACAGTAATACCTTTAGGTATAAACATTAATCACCTCTAAGTCTGAATTGTTTTGTGATACTCCAAGGGTTGGTAGAGGCACCAACCCTTCGTTTTAGGGCACCAACTTAGGTGCGACAAGAGCGTATTTTAAATAGAACGACGGAAAGGCACCGAGTGCCTCTGTGATAACTCAATCTCTACCCCTCTCCAGCCTCAGATAGTGATAGAATCCCCGCATCAGAATTACCGAGAAACTCTATGTTTATCCATCAAGTTATACCAATCCGGAAAATTAACTGATCAGCTCTATCCAATCTCTAGTACACATTTTT